>NZ_LFVW01000223.1:0-16885 GCF_001182915.1 Kitasatospora sp. MY 5-36 | reverse complement strand
CGCCCGGGTGGGTTCGACCCGGGAGGCCCGGCGCGCGGCGGCCCGGACGGCCAGCTGGGCGGTGACGACGGTGCCGCCGAGGACGACCAGTGGGGCGGTCGGCCCGATGTGCAGCGGCACGTCCTGGCCGACCACCCCGCGGTCGGCCAGTACGCCCCGCAGCAGTGCGGCGAGGCCGGTCCCGGCCGGGAGGCCGACGACCGCGGCCGCGAGGGTCAGCAGCAGCGTCTCCAGCGCGATCATCCGCCGCACCTGCCCGGTGGTGGCGCCGACCGCCCGCAGCAGGGCCATCTCGCGCAGCCGCTGCTGGACGGAGAGCGCGAGCGCCCCGGCCACCACGAAGGTCGAGACGAGCAGCGACAGGACGCCCATCGTCCCGGCGAGCGAGGAGAGGGCGTCCCCGGGCCCGGACGTGCCGGTGAGCTCCAGCTCGCCGCGCTCGTCGCCGGTGTGCACCCGGGGCCCGGACCAGTCCGCCTCGCCGTCGCGGGCCCGTGCCTCGGCGAGCGCCCGCCGGGCCTGCCCGGCCAGCGCCCGCAGGTCGGTCCCCTCCGTGACGGTGATGCCGATCGCGTCCGCGCCGGTCGTCGTCCCGGCGAGCCGGGCGGCCTGCCCGGGGCTGAAGAAGAGCGCGCTCTGGCGGGACAACTCCCGTGGCGGCGCGGCCAGTCCGGACACGGTGTAGTCGCGCGGCGCCCCGGTGGTGGCCAGCCGTACGGTGCCGCCGGGCGCGACCCCGGCGCGGGCGGCCGTCGCGGTGTCGAGGACCACCTCGTCCGGTCCGGCCGGGGCGCGGCCGGAGGCCAGCCGGAACGGGGCGAGGGCGGCGCTCGTCCAGGAGTGCCCGAGCGAGGGGCCGCCCTGCGGTCCGGACAGGACCCGCCCGTCGGCGGTGGCCACGGCCGCCGGGAAGGAGAGCTCGGGGAGGGCGGCCGAGACGCCGGGCAGTTCGGCGAGTGCGCCGGTCAGCGGTCCGGCGTCCGGGATGCGATGGCCGTGGCCGATCACGAGGGGGGCCGCGGCGTACCGTTCGGTCGGCGTGCCCGCGCGCAGGCCGGACTCCAGCAGGACCCCGCAGGCGGTGGTCAGGACCAGGGCGCAGAGGAGCGCGGTGAAGGCTCCGGCGAAGCCCGCCTTCCGGGCCCGTACCGTCCGCCAGGCCAGCTTCAACACGTGGCTCAGCCCCCCGCCGGTACGCCCTCGATGACATCGCGAGCCTAGCTCCGGGTGCTTCGGACGGAATTCCCTTCGTTGACGAAGGAAGGCCTCGGTGAGCCGCGTCGTGGGCCGTCCACGGTCGGATCCATGGGAAACGCACGGTCCGTCGACCCGTCGCCCCGTGGATCCGTGGATCCAGTGACCCGACGCCTCCGGGTCGGCGGATCACCGGGAACGATCCGGACCCACCGTCGGCAGCCAGCCCATCTCCTCGGCGATCCGGATCGCGTCGACCCGGCCGCGGCCCCCGGTCTTGGCCACCGCGGCGGCCAGGTGGTTGCGCGCGGTGCCCGTCGAGACGAACAGCCGGGCGGCGATCTCGCTGACGGAGTCCCCCCGCGCCGCGAGCCGCAGGACCTCCGACTCCCGGGGCGTCAGCGGGTTCTCCCGGGTGTCCAGGGCGGCCAGCGCCAGCTCCGGGTCGACGACGCGCTCACCGGCGGCCACCTTGCGGATCGCCGCGGCCAGCTCCCGGGCCGGGGCGTCCTTCCCGAGGAACCCGAGCGCACGGGCGGAGAGCGCGGCGCGCAGGTGGGCGGGTCGCACCAGTCCGGTGAGGACCAGCGTCCGGCAGCCGGGGAGCTTCTCGTGCAGTTCGGCGGCCGCCCGCAGCCCGTCCAGTCCGGGCAGGTCGATGTCGAGCACCGCGACGTCCGGGCGCACCTCCAGGGCGGTCGGCACCACCTGGTCCCCGCGCTCCACGTCGGCGACGACCTCCAGGTCCTCCTCGTACGCGAGGAGGGCCATCAGCGCGCCGCGCACCATGCTCATGTCCTCTGCCAGCAGGACCCTGATCATCCGCACACTCCCCCTGTCAGGTGACGGCCACGGGCGGAGTTCATTAGACAACAGGCCTTGCCAGGGCGGGTTTCCGTGCTTGATCGGCCCCGAGCGGTCCTCCGGTCGGCGTAGCCTTCGTGCATGGCAGAGAGCAAGGTCCGGAAGGCCGCGGCGAAGAAGCCGGTGGCGGGGACGGCGGCGGTGAAGACGGCGGCGGTGAAGCCGAGGAAGCCGGAATCGCACCTGGCGATGGTGCGGCGGGCCCGGCGGATCAACCGCGAGCTGGCGGAGCTGTACCCGTACGCGCACCCGGAGCTGGACTTCGAGAACCCCTTCCAACTGCTGGTGGCCACCGTGCTGTCGGCGCAGACCACCGACCTCCGGGTGAACCAGACCACCCCGGCGCTGTTCGCGAAGTACCCGACGCCGGAGGACATGGCGGCGGCGAACCCGGAGGAGCTGGAGGAGGTCATCCGCCCGACCGGATTCTTCCGGAACAAGGCGAAGTCGCTCATCGGCCTGTCGATAGCGCTGCGCGACGAGTTCGGCGGCGAGGTCCCCGGTCGGCTGGCCGACCTGGTGACCCTGCCCGGCGTCGGCCGCAAGACCGCCAACGTCGTCCTCGGCAACGCCTTCGGGGTCCCCGGCATCACCGTGGACACCCACTTCGGGCGGCTGGCCCGCCGGTTCGCCTGGACCACCGAGGACGACCCGGTGAAGGTCGAGGCGGCCGTCGCCGAGATCTTCCCGAAGTCGGAGTGGACGATGCTCTCGCACCGGGTGGTCTTCCACGGCCGCCGGATCTGCCACTCCCAGAAGCCCGCCTGCGGCGCCTGCCCGATCGCGCCGCTCTGCCCCTCGTACGGCGAGGGGGAGACCGACCCGGAGAAGGCACGCAAGCTGTTGAAGTACGAGATGGGCGGCCAGCCCGGGCAGCGGCTGCGGCCGCCGGCCGACTTCCCCGGGGAGGCGGCCGCCCGTGCGGACGCCGCCGTCCACCACGGACAGGTCGCGGACCTGGCGGTGGACGCGTGAGCGGGCGGTGCGGGCACCCCGGGCCGGAGGCCGGGGGAGTCGCGCGGGGCATCGAGCTGGACGGGCTGCCGGCCTGGCTGGAGCCGGTCCGGGAGGCGGCCGAGCGGGTGATGCCGGAGCAGCTGAGCCGGTTCCTGCCGCCAGCCGAGGGCGGCCGTCCGGCGGCCGTGCTGATGCTGTTCGGCGAGGGGCCGCAGGGCCCGGACCTGCTGCTGATCGAGCGGGCCCGCTCGCTGCGCTCGCACGCCGGGCAGCCGTCCTTCCCGGGCGGCGCGCTGGATCCGGAGGACGGCGACCCGAACGGCCCGGGCCCGATCGCGGCGGCGCTGCGCGAGGCCTGGGAGGAGACCGGCCTGGACCCGGCCGGGGTGCAGGTGTTCGCGGAGCTGCCCCGGCTGTACATCCCGGTGAGCAGCTTCGTGGTGACCCCGGTGCTCGGCTGGTGGCGCGAGGAGTCGCCGGTACGCCCGGTGGACGCGGCGGAGACCGGCGCGGTGTTCCGGGTCACCGTCGCGGAGCTGGCGGACCCGGAGAACCGGGTGCGGCTGCGCCATCCGTCCGGGCACGTCGGGCCCGCCTTCGCGGTCGCCGGGCGGCTGGTCTGGGGCTTCACCGCCGGGGTGATCGACCGGGTGCTGCACCACAGCGGCCTGGAGCTGCCCTGGGACCCGTCCAAGGTCGTCGACCTGTCGGACGAGGCGCTGGCCCTGGTCCAGGGCGACCTCGAACACTCCCGGGTGCTGCCGGGCGGCGACGCCGACGCTTCGTGACGGGCCGCCGGCGCGTCCGGCGCGCGGGCCGTGGGAGGGTGTCCGAGTGAACGTCCTGGATGTGCTGCTGATCGCCGCGGCCGTGGCATTCGCCGTGTCGGGCTACCGGCAGGGCTTCGTGGTCGGCGTGCTCTCACTGGTCGGCTTCCTCGGCGGCGGCCTGCTCGCCGTCGAGCTGCTGCCGCTGCTGCTGCTCGACCACATCGGCCCCGGCACGACGGCCTCGGTGGTGGCCGTGGTGGTGGTGATCGTCCTCGCCGCGATCGGCCAGGCGGTCACCGCGCACTTCGGCTGGAAGCTGCGCGGGCACATCGGCCGCCGCCCGGCCCGGGTGCTGGACGCGAGCGGCGGCGCGGTGGTGAACGTCGTCTCGATGCTGCTGGTGGCCTGGCTGATCGGTTCGGCGCTGGCCGGGGCGTCGCTCCCGACGGTCTCCAAGCAGGTCCGGTCCTCGGCGGTCCTCGGCGGGGTGCAGAACGCGCTGCCCGACGACGCGCCGAACTGGTTCTCGGACTTCTCCAAGGTGCTCGCCCGCAACGGCTTCCCGCAGGTCTTCAACCCCTTCGAGCACGAGCCGATCACCCAGGTCGACAGCCCCGACCCCGCGCTGGCCGGCAGCCCGGCGGTGGCGCGGGCCCGGCAGAGCCTGGTCAAGGTGGTCGGCACGGCGACCTCCTGCGGCAAGACCCTGGAGGGCAGCGGCTTCGTCTTCGCCCCGCACCGGGTGATGACCAACGCCCACGTGGTCGGCGGGGTCAACGAGCCGACCGTGCAGATCGGCGGCGTCGGTCAGCTGTACGACGCGACGGTGGTCCGCTACGACTGGCAGCGCGACATCGCCGTCCTGGACGTGCCCAAGCTGAACGCGCCCCCGCTGGCCTTCGCGGGCGAGGCCAGGACCAACGACAGCGCGATCGTGGCCGGCTTCCCGGAGAACGGCGCCTTCAACGTCCAGCCGGCCCGCATCCGCGGCCGGATCCAGGCCAACGGCCCGGACATCTACCACCGCGGCCAGGTGGTCCGCGACGTCTACTCGGTGCGTTCGCTGGTCCGGCAGGGCAACAGCGGCGGACCGCTGCTCACCCCGGACGGCGAGGTGTACGGCGTGGTCTTCGCCAAGTCCCTGGACAGCGCGGACACCGGCTACGTGCTGACCGCGGCCGAGGTGCGCGAGGACGCCGTGCAGGGCGGCGCCGCGACCGCCCGGGTGGACACCCAGGGCTGCGCGCTCTGACCGGGGGGCCGGAGCCCGGGGAGTCGCGCCGGGCCGGAGCGGCCGATATCCGTCGCTCCGTCAGACGGCACTGGTAGCCTCGGCCGCGCTCACCCGTTCGGCTCAACCGGGTGCCGTCCCGGGGTGGGCCCGACAGGAGGTCGTGGCAGTCCGATGATGGGTCACTCGCACGCGGTGAGCGGGGCGATGCTGTACGCGGCCTCGGCCCCCTTCCTGCCCCCGCTGCTGCTGCACACCACCCTGCAGCCCGCGGACATACTGATGGGCACGGTGCTGTGCGCGGGCGCGGCTCTGCTGCCGGACCTCGACCACCACGACGGCTCGATCGCCAACTTCCTCGGTCCGGTCTCCAAGATGCTCTGCCGGTTCGTGGCCTGGATCTCCGGCGGCCACCGGCACGCCACCCACTCGCTGCTGTTCGTCGCGCTGATGGGCGCCGGCACCTGGGCCGGGGTCACGTACCTGGGCCGCTACTTCACCCTCGGGCTGACCTTCTTCCTGCTGGCGCTCGCCATCCGGGCGCTGCGGCTCTGCCCGCCGGGCGACGGCCCGGAGGCGTGGATCACCGTCATCGGCCTGGCCGCGCTCGGCACCTTCGGGATGAACACCTGGATGCCCAACTCGCCCGGCTGGCTGCCGTACGCGGTGGCCCTGGGCACGCTGGCGCACCTGCTCGGCGACTGCCTGACCAAGAAGGGCGCGCCGCTGCTCTGGCCGCACAAGGAGCGCTACGAGGTCGTGCTGATCAAGCGCAGCGGCAACAGCGTCGAGACCAAGGTGCTGGTGCCGATCATGTCGGTGGCGACCTTCGTCCTGCTCTGGTTCACCGCGCTGTCGCCGACGATCGTGAACTGAGGCGACGGTGTCTGTGACGACGGTGAACTGAACGGGCCTGTCGGGCCCGCCGGGCGCTTCCGGCGCCCGGCGCACCGGCCGATGGTGGACGCGGCGCGAGGCCTCAGGTCTCGCGCCGCAGTCGTGCGCCCACCCAGCGGGCGCGCCGGCCGAGGATGCGGGGGATGCCGAGCTGCCGCCGCTCCGTGCGCTGACGGCCGTCGGGGCCGTCGAAACCGAGGTCGTCCGCCCGGTCGGGCCGGTGGGCGGAGCGCTGGGGGCTGTTGTGACGTCGGCCGCGCGGGGCGCCGCCGCTTTCGGGCATCCAACTCATACCGGAAGGGATGCCCCTGGGCCGGTGGAGGTAACCGCCCGGGCCTCGCCGAAATTGGCCTATGCGGTTGTCATATGAGCGTAAAGATAGGGGAGTTGGGGCCGCGGGCCCGTCCCGTGGACCGCACGTACGGCCGCGTCCCCGCCCGGTACGGCCGTGCCCCCGTTCCGTACGGCCGTGCCCCCGGTTCGTGCGGCCGCACCGGGCGGGACCGTACCGGGTCACTCCTTGTGGCGGCCGATCCAGTCCAGCAGCTCGGCGGTGAACTCCTCCGGCGCCTCCTCGTGCGGGAAGTGCCCGACCCCCGGCAGCAGCCGCCAGCGGTACGGCGCCGCGACGTACTCGCCGCCGCCGAGCGCGGTGTGCGACAGCAGCACCGGGTCCGCGGCGCCCTGGACGTGCAGGGTCGGCGCGGTGATCGGCTTCTTCATCCGCCGGGCGAACTGGATGCCGTCCGGCCGGGCCATCGAGCGCAGCAGCCAGCGGTACGGCTCGATCGAGCAGTGGGCGGTGCTGGGGATCTGGATCGCCTGCCGGTACGCGTGCAGCGCGGCCTCGTCCAGGCCGTTCGGACCGGTCCAGGAGGTCAGGTAGCGGCCGACCAGCTCGGCGTCGTCGGCCACCAGGCGGCGTTCCGGTATCCACGGCCGCTGGAAGCCCAGCACGTGGTCGAAGGCGGCGAACTGCCGGCGGTCGGTCAGCAGCGCGCGGCGCAGGTCCCGCGGGTGCGCGGCGGAGACCACGGTGAGGCTCTGGATGACGGACGGCCGCATCACCGCCGCCACCCAGGCCAGGGTGCCGCCGGAGGCGTGCCCGACCAGGTGCGCCCGGCGCTCGCCGAGCGAGCGGATCACCCCGGTGATGTCCAGGGCGAGGTTGCCCGGGTCGTACCCCCGCGGGGTGCGGTCGCTGCCGCCTATGCCGCGCAGGTCGAGCGCCACCGCCCGGTAGCCGGCCTCGGCGAGCGCGGTCAGCTGGTGGCGCCAGGCCCACCAGTACTCGGGCCAGCCGTGCACCAGCAGCACCAGCGGGCCGGAGCCCAGCTCGGCGATGTGGAAGCGGGCGCCGTTGGCCGCGAGGTCGCGGTGCGTCCACGGGCCGGGCTGCCGGACGTTCCAGGCCTCGCCGCTCTCCGCCGAGGTCCCGGCGGAGAGCGGACTGTTGTCCTCGGGGCCGGTGTCCTCGGAGGCGGCGCCGGGGCCGCCGGGGCCTTCGGGGCCTTCGGGAGTGAGCCCGGCGCCGGAGTCAGGACCGGAGTCGGGGCCGGAGTCGGCGGACGGCTGCGCGGGCACGGGCGTCTGGTCAAGCGGCATACCGAGAGCGTGTCACATCCGCGCGTCGGACACGTGCCCGGCACTCGTTGTCGGCCGGTCCGGCGCCCGTCGACGCGGCGCCGTCCGCCCCCTGCCGTTGCCCTGCTGCTGCCCTGGCGTCCTCCTGCCGCAGCCCCGGCGGCGCCGGGTCGGTGACGGTACGCCGGTTATGGGGCGCCGGTTGCCGGGCGCCGGTTGTGGGACGCCGGTTTACGGGATGCGGCCGAAGGCCCGGTCGATCTCCTCCTGGGTGGCCGGGCGCGGCCGGGCGTTCTTCAGCACGTCGGCGGTCTTCTGGGCGCCCTCGATGGTGCGCACCGGCTTCTCGATCTTCTTGAACGAGCGCCAGGCCAGCATCCCGAGCAGCACCGCGAGCAGCAGGTAGGCGCCCGCCACGATCAGGAAGGACCAGCCCAGCGACAGGCCCAGCGCGTGGATGCCGAAGGCCGCCGCGGCGCTCAGCATCGGGATGGAGAACAGCGCCACCACGCCGGCGACGATCAGCGAGACGCCGCCCGAGACGCCGCGCTTGACGTCCGCCCGGATCTCGGACTTGGCGAGCGCGATCTCGTCGTGGACCAGCGCGGACAGGTCGGCGGTGGCCGCCGCGAACAGCTGCCCCACCGAACGCTCGCCCTCGTAGGGCGCCCGGCCGTTGCTGGACGGGTCTGCGGCTCCTGCGGGCATCAGCGGTTCTCCTCTGCGGCTGTACGGCGTGACGCCGCCGCGGGTGTGCGGTTCCGGGGGCCGGTGGGGGGTCCGGAGGCGTCTGTGGGTTGTCGACAGCTCAGAATCATGCCCCTACCGGTCAGTCGGACACCACTCCGGGGCCCCGCCGGAGGGACGTGTCCCGGCGGCCGGGGCGCTCCGGAGGCCTCCCGGAGGGGTTTGCGGGGCGCTTTTCCGGAGGGGTTCTCCAGGGGGCTCCCAGGTGCCTCAGCCGGGCTGGCCGGGCCGGTCCCGGGGGTCGGGGGCGGGGTCCTGCCCCTCGTCGGTCGTCGGGCGGGCCGCCTCGCCGACCCGTGCCCGCCAGGCCGGGTCGTCCTCCTGGTAGACGTCCGGGACACCGTCCCCGTCCAGGTCCCGGTCCTCCTCCTCGCACAGCTCGCGGTAGTGCCGGTTGCGCAGCTTCAGCAGGACCGTGGCGACCGCCGCGGCGAGCACCGAGCCGACCAGCACGGCCGTCTTGGCCCGGGCGGCGAGCGCCGGGTCGTCCGGGAAGGCCAGCTCGCTGATCAGCAGCGAGACGGTGAAACCTATGCCCGCGAGCACCGAGACCGCGACCATGTCGGCCCACTTGAGCCGCGGGTTCAGCTCGGCCCTGGTGAACCGGGCGGTCAGCCAGGCGCCGCCCAGCACGCCCACCGACTTGCCGACCAGCAGGCCGATCACGATGCCGAGCGGTGCGGCCTGGGTGAACACCTCGCGCAGCTTCGGACCGGAGACGGCCACGCCGGCCGAGAACAGGGCGAACACCGGGACGGCCAGGCCGGCCGAGAACGGGCGGACCAGGTGCTCGATGTGCTCGCCGGGGGAGTGCTGCTCGTCGCCCTCCCGGTGGCAGCGGAGCATCAGGCCCATCGCGACGCCCGCCACCGTGGCGTGGATGCCGCTCTCGTGCATCAGCGCCCAGTTCACGACGGCCAGCGGCACGAAGAGGTACCAGCCGTGGACACCGCGCCGGTGCAGGAACCAGAACAGCACCAGCCCGGCGAAGGCGAGGCCGAGCGCCCAGAACTTGATGCCGTGGCTGTAGAAGATCGCGATGATCAGGATCGCGATCAGGTCGTCGACGACCGCCAGGGTGAGCAGGAAGGCGCGCAGCGCGGACGGCAGGTGGCTGCCGACCACGGCCAGCACGCCGAGCGCGAAGGCGATGTCGGTGGCGGTCGGGATCGCCCAGCCGCCGGGGTGCCCGCCGGGGCCGGAGTTCACCAGGGCGAAGAGGATCGCGGGCAGCGCCACCCCGCAGACGGCGGCGACCACGGGCAGCAGCGCGGCACTGGGCGTGCGCAGCTCACCCGCGACGAACTCGCGCTTGAGCTCGATCCCGGCGACGAAGAAGAAGATCGTCAGCAGGCCGTCCTTGGCCCAGGTGGCCAGGGAGAGGTCGAGGTGGAGCGGGGCGGAGGGGCCGACGGTGTAGTCGAGCACGCTCTGGTAGGCCTGCGGCCAGACGTTGGCCCAGATCAGCGCGATGACGGCGGCGCCCAGCAGCAGCATGCCGCCGACCGTCTCGGTGCGCAGGGCGTCGGTGATGAAGGTGCGCTCGGGCAGTGACAGCCGGCCGAGGAACTGCCGGCGGCGGTTCGTCGGCTCATGGACGGGCGGCTGGTCGGTCACGGGGACCTCCTGGGGCTGGGAGCGGCAACGGATGCACGGGTGGTGCAGTTGCCGACCAGACTTCCCGGCGCGCCCTGTGACGCCCGCGACTCCCGTCAGGGATCTTGATGCGTCCTTAATAGTCTAGCGGGACGTTTGGGTGACATCCGGATTGTCCTATCCAAGGACTTAAGCCCTACGAGCCGGTTCTGCACTCCGGAGGAGCAGCGACCCGGCACCCGAACGGCCGCTCTGTACCCGAACGGGTGCGGAAGCGGCGGTTGACGGAACGACCGGCGGAACGACCGGCGAGACGGCCGACGAGACGGTTGTCGTACGGCTGACGAAACGGATGGCGAAACGGCTGTGCCCCGGACGGTGATCACCGTCCGGGGCACAGCCGTTGTCTCAGTGGGTCAGCCGTCGCGGACCCGGAGGGTCAGCGGCCGCCGGCCCGGTGGGCTCAGCCGTTGCCGTTGCCGTTGTCCGAGGACGGCAGCTGGGCCTGGATCTGGCTCATCACCGTGCTGTCCGCCAGGGTGGTGGTGTCACCGACCTCGCGGCCCTCGGCGATGTCGCGCAGCAGGCGGCGCATGATCTTGCCGGAGCGGGTCTTCGGCAGCTCGCCGACCACCTTGATCTGCTTCGGCTTGGCGATCGGGCCGAGCGTGCGGCCGACGTGGGCCCGCAGCTCCTCGACCAGCTCGGGGCTCTCGGTGGCACCGCCGCGCAGGATCACGAAGGCGACGATGGCCTGGCCGGTGGTGGCGTCGGTCGCGCCGACCACGGCGGACTCGGCCACGGACGGGTGGCCGACCAGGGCCGACTCGACCTCGGTGGTCGAGATGTTGTGGCCCGAGACGAGCATGACGTCGTCCACCCGGCCGAGCAGCCAGATGTCCCCGTCCTCGTCCTTCTTGGCGCCGTCACCGGCGAAGTAGCGGCCCTCGAAGCGCGACCAGTAGGTGTCGATGTAGCGCTGGTCGTCGCCCCAGATGGTGCGCAGCATGGACGGCCACGGCTCGGTGAGCACCAGGTAGCCGCCGGAGCCGTTCGGCACCTCGGCGGCGTTGTCGTCCACCACGGTGGCCGCGATGCCCGGCAGGGCGCGCTGGGCCGAGCCCGGCTTGGTCTCGGTGACGCCTGGCAGCGGGCTGATCATGATGGCGCCCGTCTCGGTCTGCCACCAGGTGTCCACGATCGGACACGTGCCGCCGCCGATGTGCTCCCGGTACCAGATCCAGGCCTCGGGGTTGATCGGCTCGCCGACGCTGCCCAGCACCCGCAGCGAGGACAGGTCGAACTTCGCGGGGATGTCGTCGCCCCACTTCATGAAGGTGCGGATCGCGGTCGGCGCGGTGTAGAGGATGGTCACGCCGTACTTCTGGACGATCTCCCAGAACCGGCCCTGGTGCGGGGTGTCCGGGGTGCCCTCGTAGATGACCTGGGTGGCGCCGTTGGAGAGCGGCCCGTAGACGATGTACGAGTGGCCGGTGACCCAGCCGATGTCGGCGGTGCACCAGTAGACGTCGGTCTCCGGCTTGAGGTCGAAGACCGCGTGGTGGGTGTAGCTGGCCTGGGTGAGGTAGCCGCCCGAGGTGTGCAGGATGCCCTTGGGCTTACCGGTGGTGCCCGAGGTGTAGAGGATGAACAGCGGGTGCTCGGCGTCGTGCGCCTCGGGGGTGTGCTCGGTGGACTGGCGCGCGGTGATCTCGTGCCACCAGACGTCGCGGCCCTCGGTCCACGGGATGTCCTGCCCGGTGCGGCGGACCACCAGGACGTGCTCGACGCCGTCGACCTTGGTGAGCGCCTCGTCGATGGCCGGCTTGAGGGCGGAGGGCTTGCCGCGCCGGTAGCCGCCGTCGGCGGTGATGACGAGCTTGGCCTCGGCGTCCTGGATGCGGGAGGCGACGGCGTCGGAGGAGAAGCCGCCGAAGACCACCGAGTGGGTGGCGCCGATCCGGGCACAGGCGAGCATCGCGACGACCGCCTCGGCGATCATCGGCAGGTAGACGGCGACCCGGTCGCCCTTGCGGACGCCGAGCTCCAGCAGCGCGTTCGCGGCCTGCGAGACCTCGTCCTTGAGCTGGGCGTACGTGATCGAACGGCCGTCGCCGGGCTCGCCCTCGAAGTGGATGGCGACCCGGTCGCCCAGGCCGTTCTCCACGTGGCGGTCGACGCAGTTGTACGCGACATTGAGCTTGCCGTCGGCGAACCACTTGGCGAAGGGAGGGTTGGACCAGTCGAGGGTCTCGGTCGGCTCGACGGCCCAGGTGAGGCGACGGGCCTGCTCGGCCCAGAAGCCCAGACGGTCCTCGGAGGCCTGCGCGTACGCGGCCACGGTGACGTTGGCGGCGGCGGCGAGCTCTGCCGGAGGGGCGAAGCGCCGCTCCTCCTTGAGCAGGTTGGCCAGGCTCTCGTTGCTCAACGCGCACTCCTCATCGAGTCATGATCGGGGGCGATCCCGTGCGTGGGGATTGTCCCGTGTGTCCCAGCGCACAGCTCACCAGGCGAACGGGGCAGTTGACAAGAGGCTCCTGTGAATTGGTGTAGACCTTTGACCGACGGGCGGGCGGCGGCCGACCGGCGACCGGCCGGCCTCGCGTCCGGTCCGCCGCGGAGGACCGGACGACCGTTCGGGGGTGGGTGGGCCCGTGCCCCGGCCCGCCCGGCGGGGACACGGACCCGGCTCTCAGGCGGCCAGCCGGGGGCCCTCCTCGCCGCCCTCGACCGGAACCCGATCATCCTCCTTCACCCGTTCGGCCGATGCTGCGTTCGGCCGGACATCGGGGCCGGTTCCGATGGGGGCCTCGGTGTGGTGTTCGATTCCGTTCGCGTCCTTCCCGGTGCGGGCCTCGACCGGGCTGAACGTCCCGGCGGCCCGGTCGAGGACGTAGGCCTGGGCCGTCGCGAGGTCGAAGTACATCCCGACCAGCCGCAGGGTGCCCTCCTCGACCCGGCGCTCCACCGCCGGGTTGGCCAGCAACTGGTCCAGCTGCTGGACCACGTTGGTGATGCAGAGCCGCTCCACGACGTCCACCGCGGGCCGGGCGGCGAACTCCGCCGGGACCCGTCGGAGCCGGTCCAGCGAGCCGCGGCCGTTGCGCAGCCAGCGGGTCAGCGGGGTGGGCGGTCCGGGGCGCTCGTGCACGCCGTCCAGCAGGGCCTGCATCGCGCCGCAGCCGGAGTGGCCGCAGACCGTGATCGAGCGAACCTCCAGCACCTCGACCGCGTACTGCACCGCGGCGGCCACCGAGTCGTCCGCCGCGCCGGGTTCGTGCGGGGCCGGCACCAGGTTGCCCACGTTCCGCACGGTGAACAGGTCCCCCGGACCGCTGTTGGTGATCATGCTGGTGACCATCCGGGAGTCCGCGCAGGTCAGGAAGAGCTGGGAGGGCGTCTGCCCCTCGCGCGCCAGCCGGGCGAGTTCCGGCCGGACCAGCGGGGCGGTGTGCAGCTGGAACACCCGGACGCCGTCCAGCAGTCGGCCGTGCGGGTCTTCCTGCTGCTCGATGCAGTGGTGGCCGACCCAGGGCGTCCAGGCCCGGCAGCGGTGCGGGCCCGGTGAACTGCCCGCACGCACGGTGCCGTCCGGGTCGAGCACCTCGTCGTCCTGGCGGCGCGTCACCATCGAGACCAGGCCGCCCGCCTCCTGGTGCCCGGCCCGCCAGGTGTGCAGCGTCTCGTACGCGGCGTGGTCCAGGAAGGAGCCGTCGTGGACCACGGTGACCTCGGCCCCGGCCGGGATGCCGGCCAGTGCCCGACCGAGCCGGGGCACGGTGGTGAAGGTGAGCGGGCCGTGCGTCCGGACGGTGACCGCGCCCCCGGGGCCGGTCTCCACGTCCACGTGGGCGCGGGTCAGCCGGTAGAGGGCGAGCAGGACGGCGGTGCCGGCGCCGATCGCGACGCCCCACAGCACGCCGGCGGCCACCACACCGAGCACGGTGATCAGGTAGACCGGGAACTCGCGGTGCCGGTGCACCTTGCGGATGTGCGCGAAGCTCACCATCTGCAGCCCGACCACCAGCACCAGCGCGGCGAGCGCGGCCAGGGGGATCCGGCGCAGTCCGCCGGTCAGCGCCAGCGCGGCGGCCAGCACCCAGACGCCGTGCAGCACCGAGGCCCACCTGGTCTGGCCACCGGCCCGCACGTTGGCGGTGCTGCGCACCGCGCCCCCGGCGACCGGCAGCCCGCCGACCAGTCCGCTCACCAGGTTGGCGAGGCCCTGCCCACGCAGTTCGCGGTCGAGGTCGCCGGTGCGGCGGGACATCCGGTCGGTCGCGACGGCGGACAGCAGCGACTCCACGCTGGCCACGGCGGTGACGGTGAGGACGGCGGCGAGCAGCCCGAGGACCGGGCCGTGCGGCAGCGCGGGCAGGAGCGCCTGCGGCCGCCAGGCGGGCAGCTCGATGTGGGCGAGCCGCAGGTCCAGGGCGAACACGAGGGCGGTGGCCAGTGCGACCCCGGCCAGCGGGCCGGGGACCCTGGCCAGCCGGGCGCCGAACTCGCCCGCTCGGCCGGGCAGTCGGCCGAGCCGGGGCCAGCCGACCAGGACGGCCACGGTCACCGCGCCGGCCAGCAGTGCGGGTGGGTGCGGGCCGGCCAACTGGCCGGGAAGGGCCAGGATGTCGGCGATCGCGGAGCTCTGCGGCGAGCCGCCGAGGACGACGTGCAACTGCGCGATGGCGATGGTGATCCCGACCCCCGCCAGCATGCCGTGCACGATCGCGGGCGAGACGGCGAGCGCGGTCCGGGCCACCCGGCGTGCGCCGAGCAGGAGTTGGAGCAGGCCGGCGGCGACGGTGATGGCGCAGGTGGCCCGCCAGCCGTACTGGGCGATCAGTCCGGCGGTGATCACCGTCAGCGCCGCCGAGGGGCCACTGACCTGGAGCGGTGTGCCGCCGAACAGCCCGACCACGATGCCGCCCACGGCCGCGGCGGCCAGGCCGGCGGTGAGCGGGGCGCCGGTGGCGAGCGCGATGCCGAGGGAGAACGGCACGGCGATCAGAAAGACCACGAGGGACGCGGAGAGGTCCTGGGCCCACCGGATGCGGGGGCCCGCGCCCGGCGGCGCGTGGTCGGTGGTGTCGGAGGCGATGGGGGCACTGGAGATGTCGAGGGTCATTGTCTTCCCGTCTGTCCGGGGGAGCGAACGCAGTCAGGTCCGGCGGTGAATCCGGGGTGGGGCTCCGGGGCGGATCGGCTGTCGTGGGCGCGACGGTGTGGCGGGATGGCGTGGGCGCGGCGGGGGAGTGCGGGTGTCACCGGCCGGCGTTGACCATCAGGCCCGCCAGGGCTTCGGGCGAGGTGCGGGACGTCTCACCGGGGGCCACCGGGCGAACCATCAAGACTCGGTAAACCGAGGGTAATGAAAGCTTTGCACAGCGTGGTTCCGGGAGGGAAGCGGAAAACCCCCTGATTCACCCCAATGGGTGGTGGCCTAACGGTCGGGAATCTGCTGGTCGCAGCGGTCGTGGCTCCCGTCCGCCGGGGTCGGCTCCGGGGCCGGGCGCGGCGAACGGGCCGCGACCTCCCGGAGCGGGGGAGGTCGCGGCCCGTTCGGCGGCGGTGGTGGGGGTCAGGCGCGGGCGCCCGCCGGGGCGGTGCGCGTGTCGCCGTCCGCGAACCCGCCCAGGACGAAGTCCTCGTCCACCTGGGTCGCGAGGTCGATGCCGACCTTGGAGTTGGCCCAACTCTCCGCGTTGCGGCGGTGGAAGAGCACCGCCTGCTCGGTGTAGCGGCGCGCGTCCCGCCGCCCGTACGCCGCGTCGGCCTCGATCCGCAGCTCCTCCAGCACGGCCCGGTCGGCCGTCTCCAGGGACTTCAGCGGCGGTTCGGCGCCCTGCTCCAGGCGGCGCACCCAGTCCGACTGCCGGAAGGTGGTGAGCAGGTCGTCGCCGACCTCGCGGCGCAGGAAGGCCAGGTCGTCCGGCCCCTGCACCTTGTTGCCGACCACCCGCAGCCGCACGCCGAAGTCGCGGGCGTAGTCCTTGTACTGGCGGTAGACGGAGACGCCCTTGCGGGTCGGTTCGGCGACCAGGAAGGTCAGGTCGAAGCGGGTGAACAGGCCGGAGGCGAAGGAGTCCGAGCCCGCGGTCATGTCGGTCACCAGGTACTCGCCCGGGCCGTCCAGCAGGTGGTTGAGCAGCAGCTCCACCGCGCCGACCTTGGAGTGGTAGCAGGCCACCCCGAGGTCCTCCTCGGTGAACGCGCCGGTCGCCAGCAGCCGGACCGAGCCCTCGTCCAGCGCGATCGGGCGGGCGCAGGCGGCGTAGACCGGGTTCTCTTCGACGATCCGCAGCAGTCGCGAACCGCGGCCGGGCGGCGTGGTTTTGATCATCTCGTCGGAGGAGCGGATGAGCGGGTTGCTGCCGCGCAGGTACTCCTTGATCTCCGGCAGGTGCCCGCCCAGTGAGGGCAGGGCTGCGGCCTGATCGTCCGTCAGGCCCAGCGCGGGGCCCAGGTGCTGGTTGATGTCGGCGTCCACGGCGACGACCGGCCGGCCCAGGGCTGCCAGGTGGCGGATGAACAGCGCGGACAGCGTGGTCTTCCCGCTGCCGCCCTTGCCGACGAAGGCGATCTTCATCTGGGGACTCCGGCTCTCGCTCAGGGCCCTCGCTGCGGGCCGTCCGCCCAGGGGCCGCGCGACGCGCTCCCTAGTTGGAAATCGTTATCGTCTCCGATAGTGGCCATGCTAGCCGGGGTTTGGGTGTCGCCGGGGGCGGGAAGTGAGGATTGCCTCTAACGGGTGATGCGGGGTTGCTGTTCCGGGAGGGGCGGCCCGTTCATTACTCTCGGGTAGGTGAGCACTGGAACTGATCCCCTCGCCCCGCTGGCCCAGCTCCCCGGGGTGCCCGACGCGGTCGCCGAGGTGCGCAAGGCCGTCGACCGGCTCTACGGCCACCGGGTGATGCGCCGCCGCGCGGCCGAGGTCACCTCCGAGTCCGCGCTGCGCGGCGCCCGCGCGTCGGCGGCCCTGGCCGGGGCCGACTGGCCGCTGGAGGAGGTCCGCCGCCGCAGCGACTTCGGGGCGGACCCCGAGGCC
>NZ_LFVW01000222.1:0-10919 GCF_001182915.1 Kitasatospora sp. MY 5-36 | reverse complement strand
CGCCGAGCAGGCCCGCCTCCAGGACGCCCGCACGGCCGGCTTCACCGAGCGCTCCGGCCTGGGCGAGCTGCTCGGCGGCTTCCCCTCCGCGCTGTGCGCCGCCCGCAACGCCCGGCAGGCCGAACGGGTGGCCGACACCTGGGGCCGGACGCTCTGGCAGGCGGGCGTGGACCGCGCCCAGGGCCGGCGGCCGAGCGGCGAACTGCCCGCCCGGGACGACCGCCCGCTGTACTGGACCAGGCTCGCCATGACCGTCCAGCTCGCCCGCTGGCAGCCCCGGTTCGACGTCGACCACGCCGCGCTGCGGGCCCGTTTCGAGGACGCCTCGCGCGGCCTGGACGACGGTTTCAGCGCCGCCCCCGGCGTCCGGCGGATCTTCGTCAGCGGCTTCGACCCGTTCGGCCTGGACGCCGAGGCGCGCCGCGCCAACCCCTCCGGGTCCGCCGTCCTGCAGCTGCACGGGCAGCGGATCACCCTCGCCGACGGCAGCGCCGCCGAGGTCCGGGCGGTCGTCCTGCCGGTGCGCTACGGGGACTTCGACAAGGGCATCGTGGAGCGCGCCTTCACCCCGCACCTGCGGCCGGGCCGGCAGTCCGCCGACCTGATCACCAGCATCAGCCAGGGCTACCCGGGCAAGTTCACCCTGGAGGAGTGGGCCGGGCGCGCCCGCTCCGCCGACCCGGCCACCGACAACGTGGCCGCGCTCTCCGGCGGCACCTCCCAGCACCCGGTGGACGCCCCGGGGCTGGCCCCCGGGCCGCAGTTCGTCCGCACCACCCTGCCGACCGACGCCATGCGGGCCGTCCAGCAGCCCTTCCCGGTGCTGCTCGACACCTTCGTCACCGAGATCCCGGCGGGCGCCACCGGGCCGGTCTTCCGGCCGGACGGCCCCACCCCCGGCTCCCGCGCGGTCTCCGGTGGCGGCGGCGGGTACCTCTCCAACGAGGTCGCCTACCGCTCCAACCGGCTGCGCCTGTTCCTCGCCCCGGACCTCCCCGGCGGCCATCTGCACACCCCGGTCCTGAACGGCCTGCCGGCCGACCCGGACCGGCTCACCGCACCCGAGTTCGAGCAGAACGAGGCCGCGATCGGCGACGAGGTCCGCGCGATCCTGAGCGCCGCCAGGCTCTGACGGACCGTCCGGGCACGCCCCGGGGACGGTCCGGGGCGGCCCGGGGGGGCGCCCGCTACGCCGGGTCGGCGAAGCGGGTGCCCGCCGCGCGGGCCCGCGACTCGGCGATCTCCGCGTAGGCGGCGTCGCGGCCCGCCCAGTGCGAGCCCTCGACGGACTTGCCGCGCTCCAGGTCCTTGTACACCTGGAAGAAGTGGGTGATCTCCAGCAGGTCGAACTCGCGCAGGTCGCCGATGTCCCGCAGGTCCGCGTAGCGCGGGTCGTGGGCCGGGACGCAGAGCACCTTCTGGTCCGGGCCGCGTTCGTCGCGCATCACCCACACGCCCACCGCCCGGCAGGTGAGCACGCAGCCGGGGACGGCCGGCTCGCCGCCGAGCACCAGGGCGTCCAGCGGCTCGCCGTCGCCGCCGAGGGTGCCCTCGACGTAGCCGTAGTCGGCGGGGTAGGCGGTGGCCGTGAAGAGGGTGCGGTCCAGCCGGATCCGGCCCGCCACGAAGTCCATCACGTACTTGTTCCGCGACCCCTGCGGGGTCTCGATCATGACCTCGAACTCCACCGCTGGCCTCCTCCTCGGCTCCTGGGGGGATTGTCCGCCGTCCGGACGGCCACCGGAAGCACCCCCGCCGTCGAGCCGCCCCCGCGCCGCCCGAGGCCCGTGCGCACGCCGGTGCCCGTGCGCCAGGTCTCGATTGTGCGGCGGAAGTGACGGCCCGACAATTCTTCGTCCACGATTCCTCTACGGTGACGCCTGCAACAGCCGTCACCATGCAAGAGGGGGCACGCCCATGTCCCGGAGCCGGAAGCTCCACCGCCTCAGCAACCCCGACGCCGACGAACGCCGCGCCCAGCGCGCGCTCTTCCGTCACCTCCGCGACGACACCAACGCCAACCGCGGCCGGATGGCCAGGCGCGTCCGCGAACTCCAGCTCCTGCTGGCGATGGACCCGGTCGAGTTCGAAGGCCTCATCGCCCGGCTGATGGAGGCGATGGGCATGAAGGTCGAGCTCACCGCCCGGTCCCGGGACGGCGGGGTGGACGTCCGCGGCATCGACCCCGACCCGTTCCGCGGCGGCAACGTCATCGTGCAGGTGAAGCGGTACCGGGACACGGTGGCGCCCACCGCGGTGCGGGACCTGTACGGGACGCTGCGCCACGACCAGGCCGCGACCAAGGCCGTCCTGGTCACCACCAGCAGGTTCGGCCCCAGCTCGCACCAGTTCGTCGCGGGCAAGCCGATCACCCTGCTGAACGGCTCCGAGCTGGTCGGTCTGCTCAAGCACCACGGCTTCCACGAGGTCTTCGCGGCCGTCCAGGACGAGGCCTCCGCCGAGGCCGGCGCCCTGGACGGACTGCCCGCGATCGAGGTGGCCGCCGAGCCCTCCCGGCTGCTCCTGCACTGGACCGGGGAGGAGGAGTACGACATCGCCGCCCTGGTCTGCCGAGGCAACGTGGCGCTCTCCGACGACCACCTGGTGTTCTACAACAACGGCTCCACGCCGGACGGTTCGGTGCGGCTGGTGACCGGCTACGGCGACGCGAACGCCTGCCTGATGGTCGACTTCGACGCGCTGCCCGCCGACGTCGACCGGCTGGTGGTCATCGCCGCCGCGGACACCGAGAACCACCCCGGGGCCACCATGGGCGGGTTCGCCGGGCCCGCGCTGATCCTGGAGGCCGGCGCCGGACAGGACGCGGCCGTGGTGCACCTGGCGGACGGCGCGGAGACCAACACCGCGATGCGGCTCGGCCGGTTCGACCGCGAGCCCTCCGGGGACTGGGAGTTCACCCCGGCCCTCGCCGGGTACCCGGGCGGGCTGCGGCAGGCCGTGACCGCGTACGGCCTGGAGGTCGTGGACGCCTGACCCGGCGCGGCACGACGTGAGGTGAGGTGCCGACGCGGGGCACCCGGCCGAGACCGGGTGCCCCGCGTCGCACCCCTCAGCGCACGACGGGCAGCTCCAGCGCCGAGCCGCGGTCGCCGCCCCAGCCGATCCGGTAGCCCGCCTTCCCGTCGGCCGGGAGCAGCTGGAAGGAGTCGGGGTTGGCGGCCGCGACGGTGAGCCGGATCCGCTCACCGGCCCGGAACAGCACCGAGACGGGCTGGAGGTCGATGGTGACGCGCTGCGCGCGGCCCTGCGGGAAGTCCTCGGCGTCCTCGGCCGCGTAGCTGCGCGGCGTGCGCAGCCGGCGCCAGTCGGGATTGTCCGAGCGGTCCGCCACCGCCCGGTCGGCCAGCGAGAGTTGACCCTCCGTCAGATAGGTGACCCGGCCGTCCGGCGCGACGTCCTCCAGGTAGACGTGCAGGGCGCCGCGGGCCGAGCCCGCCAGGCCGGTGACGTCGAGGGTGACCTTGCCGTTGCCGGTGACCCGGGTGTCGGCGCCCAGCGGTGCGGTGGTGTAGCCGAGCAGCTTGGCGTCGACGGCGGCGCGGTCGGGGTAACTGACCTCGTCGCCGCTGAGGTTGGTGTTCCAGCGGTCCAGCGGGCCGGTGCCCGCGGTCGGGTCGAGGAGCAGCTGGTCGGAGCCGCCGCGGCGGTCGTCCGCCCCGTCGACGGACGAACGGCCCGTGGGCGGGTGGTCGGTGAGCGAGCGGCCCGCGCCGAGGTCGAACCGCCGGGTGCGGGTGCCGGGCACCGGCCAGCGGGTGGTGGTGCGCCAGACGCCCTCGTTGAAGGTGTAGTAGTGCACCCGCCGGGTGCCGTCGGGGTGGGCGTCGCCGCGGACGTAGCGGTCGAAGAAGTCGAGTACCCGCTGGTCGTTCTCCTGGTGCTCCTGCCCGGTGAGCGGGCGGGCGGGCTGGAACGGGTCGGCGAACCAGCCGGCGCCGTGGTTCCACGGGCCGATCCAGTCGTCCTGGGTGTTGGACAGGCCGGTGAACTGGGAGAGCACCCCGTTGGCGGTGCCCGCGTCAAGCCAGCCGGCCCTGGTCAGGACCGGCACCCCGCCGGCCTCGACGGCGTCGGTCCGCTCGCCGACGCTGCCGACCGTCCAGCTCTTCGGCCCGTCCCGGTAGTCGCGGTGGACGCCGGAGTGCGCCATCTCGACCAGGTTGGCGTTGTTCGCGTGCTCGGCGCGCGCGGCGGCGAGCAGGGCGGGGCCGTCGGGCCCGTCGACCGGCCGGGGCTGGAGGCCGGTGAGGCCGATGCGCGCGCAGAGCTGCCGGGTGTCCTCGTCCGTCTCGCAGGTGGTGCCGCCGGCCTGGTCGAGGATGCGCAGCAGCAGCGCGTACGGGGCGACCCGGGGTTCGATGAGCAGGCCGCCGGGGCGCACCAGGTCCTCGTAGGGGTCAAAGTCGTAGGAGATCGGGGCGGCGGCGGTGATGTGGTGGTTGCCGAGGGAGGTGGCGAGCATCGCGGTGTCGCCGCCGTAGGAGATGCCGGTGGTGCCGATCCGGCCGTTGGACCAGGGCTGGGCGGCGATCCAGTCGCTGAGCGGGCCGCTGTCGGCGGTCACGTCGGCGCCGAGTTCGGAGGTGAGGGTGCCGAAGGAGGCGCCGGTGCCGCGCAGGTCGGCGACCACGTAGGCGTAGCCGCGGGCGGTCCACCGCTCGGCCTCGCCACTGGTGCCGCCGGGTTCGCCGGCCTTGACCCTGGCCCGCCAGTAGCGCTGGGTGACCAGGACGGTGGGCAGGTCGGCGCCGGCCCGGGTGCCCTCGGGCAGGTAGACGTCGACGGCGAGGCGGACCCCGTCCGGCATGGTCACGTAGCGCGACCGCAGATGCGGCTCGGCGGGCCCGGACGGCCCGGCGGCGGCCGCCGGGGCGACCGAGAGCCCGAGCACGGCCGCGGCGGCGACCAGCGCCGCCAGCGGGCGGCGCAGCACTCCCCGCCTCATCGGACGGTCGCCTTCCGGGTGCCCTGCTCCGGGCGTGCCCCGCCGTCGGTCCCGGATACCTTGAGCAGCGGCGGTGGGTACCCCCCGGCCCCGTCCGGGGCGGTCGGCACCGCGGCAACCCCCGTGTCCGTGGTGCGGAAGGGCTGTTGCCCTGGCTGAGTACTCATACGACGACCTGGCCTCTCTCCTGCGAGTGAGTAGCGTGGTCTCGTCCCCCACCGCCGATGGGACCACGGGCGCCGGGCCGTCCGCCAGAGCGCGCTACCCTGAGACGACCCCGATCCGGCCCTGGCCCTCCCCGGACCCGTGGACCTCCCCGAACTCCCCTACCGGCCCTGGCTCCTGGCCCGGTCCGCCGGCCCGGCCTGGGCCGAAGTCGCGCACCGCCTCGGCGACGATCGCCTCCAGCCGGGCGTGGTGGGCGCCGCGCCAGTAGGCCTGGCCGCAGTCCTCGCACTGGGCGAAGGCGTCGTACGAGCGCTCGGTGCCGTCCCGCAGCTGCTCGCGCACCGAGGTCTTGGTGGCCGGGTGCAGCCTGCCGTTGCAGGCGGTGCAGCGGCTCCACGGGGCGAGCGGCGGCGCGAAGCGGGAGAGCACGTCGCGCAGTTGCTCGGCGGGGCGGTGGCTGTAGACATAGGCGCCGGCCCACAGTTCGCGGCGGCGCAGCAGGCCGCGGTCGCGGGAGAGCATGATCCGCTGCTCGGCGGCCGAGCGGGCGGCCAGGGCGGCGTCGCCGATGTCGGGGTTCTCGTACGCGGCGTCCACGCCGAGCAGGCGCAGCCGGCGGGCGAGGGTGCCGAGGTGGACGTCCAGCAGGAAGCGCGCCGGGACGGGCGAGGGCTGCGGCCTGGCCACGGCCCGGACGGTGATCTCCTCGCCGTCGGCCGGGACGTGGCTGTCGGGCACCGCCCGGCCGTCCACCAGCAGGGCGCCGACCTCGGTGAGCGGCACCCCCAGGGACTCGACGACGTGGCCGAGGGTGGAGGCGCCGTCGGTGCGCAGCGCGGTACGGCCGGCCCGCCGGGGCGCGGAGACGAAGAGGTGCAGCTCGGGGGCGAAGTCGAGCTGGATCTGGGGTCGGTCCACGCGGCCAGCATGCCAGCGGGCGGCGGCCCGGGGCCACCGGGTTTCCGGCCCGGTCCGGTCCGGTCCCGTTGGACGCTCCCCGGGCCGCCTTGGGGGTTCCCGTCCGGTACGGTCAGGCCCCCGGCGCCGCTCCCGCCACCACCGGGGGCGCCGGCGGTGACACCGCGTGACCGCGGTCCCGGGCCGCCCAGCGGGCGACCGGCCCCATCGCGTACCCCGCCGCGAGGAACACCCCGCCCAGGACCAGCCAGCCGGCCAGGCCCCCCTCCAGCAGCAGCGCGGTGAGCAGCAGCGGTCCGAGGGTGCGGGCGACGGCGACGCCGGTGCCGAAGAAGCCCTGGTACTGGCCGATCCGCCCGGGCGGGGCGAGGTCGAAGGCGATCTGCCAGCTGCCGGCCGACTGCCGCATCTCCCCGGCCACCTGCAGGACGGAGGCGGCGACCAGCAGCGCGCCGACCGCCCAGACCGGCACGTCCAGCGCGGACAGCCCGAACACGGCGCAGGAGCCGAGCAGCAGCAGCCCGGCGGAGCGGACCGCCTGGGCGGCCGGTTCCAGTCCGGTGATGCCGCGGGCCGCCCGGACCTGGAAGGCCAGCACCGCGAGGGTGTTGAGCACGAACAGCGCCGAGCCGAGCCAGCCGATCCCGGGGGCGCGCGCGGCGATCCAGAGCGGGATGATCAGGCTGAGCAGCGGCATCCGCAGCAGCAGGACGGCGTTGACCGCGGTGACGGCGGCGTATCGGCGGTCGCGCAGCACGGCCAGGCGCGGCCCGGCGTCCGACGGCCCGGTCGCGGGCGGGGCTTCGGGCAGCCGCCGCAGGACCAGCGCGCCGATCAGGAAGCCGAGCGCGGTGACGGCGAAGGCGGCCAGGTAGGCGGCGCGGGTGCCGACGCTGAGCGCGATGCCGCCGATCGCCGCGCCGACGGCCAGTCCGCCGTTGAGGGTCGACTGGATGTGGGCGAGCAGCGCGGTCCGCTGCGCGGGCGGCACCAGGGCGGCGACCAGCGCCTGCCGGGCGGCGGTCAGGCCGGACTGCGCGGTGGCGTAGAGGCAGACCGCGAGCAGGAACAGCGGGTAGGAGCGGATCACCAGGAAGGCGGCGACCACGGCCGCCGTGCCGAGCGCGAGCGCCATCGAGGTGCGGCGCGGGCCCCGCTGGTCGGCGAGGTGTCCGAGCGGGACGCCGGCGAGGGAACCGAGCGCCCAGGCGAGGGTGAGGCCGAGCCCGAGGGCGGTCGGGGACATCCCGACCACCCGGGTGAAGTAGAGGGCGGAGCAGGTGTAGTACGCGCCGTCGCCCACGGCGGCGGCCAACTGGGCGGCCGCGAGGGTCCGCTGGGGCCCGGCGGGCGGCAGGGCGCCCCAACGGGCGGTTCGGTCGGACGGCATGCCCCTCCTTCACTCGTTCGCGGGCGCCACCGGCCGGAGGCGTCCGGGCGGTCACCCGCACGCGCCCCAGGGCCGTCAACGCCCCGCGGCCGTAAACGCCTCACGGACCGTCACCCTTGTTCGCGGCCCCCGGACGGGCGGCGCGCGGAGTCGGTCTTCGCAACCGCCGGTTCGGGTGCGCCCCCAGCCTACGGAAGAACCGGCCCAGTGGAACGGTCCAGTGATCAAGGAATTTCCTGGGCCAATTCCCCCTGCCGCCGCACCGTCGACCGACCCCTGAACCCGCGTGCGAGGGGCGCCAGTTGGCGCCTCCGAGCCCGTCCCGGCGGCCCTGCCCCGGCCCCGCCCGCAGCTCCGAAGCGCCGTCCGTACCCGCTCCGACTCCGCTCCCGCCGACCGTCGCACAACCGTGATCGGGCCGACCAAGGGCCAACTTTGACCGTGTTGACCCGTCAGTAGCCTCCTTTTATGCTCAACGGCGTTCGCGATCCGGCACCGGCCCGGGGCCGCCCCGCCCGCCCGTTCCGTCGCCGTCTCCGGCCCGAAGGGTGTCCTCCCATCAGCACCTCCCTCGCCCCCTCGGACTCCAACGGCCGACCGCGCGACGCCGGGCACCCGAACGGTACGGCTGCTGCCACGGACGCCCCGGGCCCGGAGGGCACCCGCCGCCGGCGCTTCCTCACCTACCTGCTGGCCGCGCCCACCCTCACCGTCGGCGCCCGCCTCGGCGCCGACGCCGTCGCACCCGCCACCGCACAGGCCGCCCCGCGCCCCGTCCCGTCCCCCGCCGCGGCCGCCGTGCCGGTCCGCGAGACCGCCCTCCCCCAGCAGCTGATCGGCCTGCCCGGTATCCCGGACATCGTCGACCTCGGCGACGCGATGATCATCGCCGGGCTGCCGACCGCCCACCTGCTGGTCCTCGAAGTCACCCCCGCCGGACGCGCCGTGCTGCACCTGCCCCGGCTGGAGGTCGGCCAGGGCCTCACCACCGCGATCGCCGTCATCGTCGCCGAGGAGCTCGACGCCCGGCTCTCCGACGTCGACGTCCCGCTCTCCGACGCCCGCCCCGAACTGCTCTTCAACCAGCTGACCGGCGGCTCCAACTCGATCCGCTCGCTGTACGACCCGGTGCGCGCCGCGGCCGCCGCCGCCCGGGCCCGGCTGGTGACCGCCGCCGCCAGGCGCTGGAACGTTCCCGCGCCCACCCTGCGCACCGCCGACTCCGCCGTCCTCGCCCCCGACGGCCGCCGGCTCGGCTACGGCGACCTCGCCGCCGAGGCGGCCACCGTCGCCGCACCCGCCGTCCCCGCCCTCCCCAAGACCCCCGACCAGCTGCGCCTGGTCGGCCGGCCGACCGGCCGGATCGACGCCCGCGACATCGTCACCGGCCGTGCCAAGTACGCCGGGGACCTCGACGTCCCGGGCGCCGTGCCCACCGTGGTCGCCCGCCCGACCACCGTCAACGGCACCCTCAAGTCCCTGGACGCCTCCGCCGCCCGCGCCATGCCCGGAGTCCTCGGGGTGGTGCAGATCCCGACCGGCGTCGCCGTCCTCGCCGAGACCTTCGACCAGGCGCTCAAGGCCCGCGACGCACTGCGCACCACCTGGAACCCGGGGCCGGTCGCCGGCCTGTCCGACGCCGACGTACGGTCCCGGCTGCGCGCTGCCCACCTGCCGTCCCTCCCACCGCCGCTGCTCTCCCACCGGGTGGAGGGCGAGTTCGACTTCGCCTTCGTCAACCACGCCCCGATGGAGGTGCTCACCGCCGTCGCCGACGTCCGGCCGAACCGGGCCGAGCTGTGGTTCGCCGCGCAGAGCCCGATCCTCGCCCAGGGCACCATCGCCGCCGAACTCGGCCTGCCGACGAACGCCGTCACCGTCCACGTGGTGCGCGGCGGCGGCTCGTTCGGCCGCCGGCTGTTCTTCGACGCCGCCCTGGAGGCCGCCCAGGTCTCCAAGGCCGCCGGCCGCCCGGTCAAGCTGATGTGGACCCGCAACGACGACATGCGCCACGGCCGGATGCGCCCGGCCAGCCACCACATCGTCCGGGCCACCTACGGCCTCGGCCAGGTGTTCAGCTGGGAGCACCACGTGGCCGGCGTCCGCACCGACCTCGGACACGGCCTCGGCGACATGTTCACCGCCGCCGGCTACAAGCTCCCACTGGCCGGGCTCACCGGCGCCGAGCTGTTCTTCCTGCTCACCGAGAAGATCCCGTACGACGTCGGGGTGACCAACCAGCTGCTCGCCGAGGTGCCGCTGGAACTGCACACCGGCAGCTGGCGCTCCGTCTACTCCGGCACCGTCCGGGTCTCCGACGAGATCATGATGGACGAACTCGCCCGCCGGATGGGCCAGGACGAACTGGCCTTCCGCCGCGACCGGATGCGCAGCGCCACCGGGCGGGCGGTGCTGGACGAGCTCGCCAAGCGGGGCGGCTGGGGCCGCCCGATGCCCCCCGGCCAGGCCCAGGGCATCGGCTACCACGACGAGCACAGCGCCTGCGTCGCCTACCTCGTCGAGCTGGACGCCACCGACCGCGCCAACCCCCGGGTCACCAAGGCCGTCGTCGTCGCCGACGTCGGCCGGGTGATCAACCCCACCGGCCTGGAAGCCCAGCTCACCGGCGCGCTGGTCGACGGCATCTCGGTGATCCTCCAGGCCGGCAACCACCTGGACAACGGCGCCTTCCGGGAAGGCAGTTACGGCGACTTCCACTACGCCCGGCAGCGGCACACCCCGCCGGTGGTCGAGATCCACCTGATGCCGCCGAGCGGACCGCCCGGCGGCGCGGGCGAGCTGGGCGTCCCGGCCGCCTCCGCCGCCGTCGCCAACGCCTACGCCCGCGCGACCGGCACCAGCCCGCGCTCCTTCCCGATCAACTTCTGACCACCAGCCGAGCCAGCCGAGGAACCGCGACCCCCATGCCCAGCCACACCTTCGTCCTCAACGGGCAGCCCGTGACCGTCGAGGCCCCGGACGACATGCCCCTGCTCTGGGTGCTGCGCGACAAGCTCGGCGTCACCGGCCCCAAGTACGGCTGCGGGGTGGGCGTCTGCCGCGCCTGCACCAGCCACCTGGACGGCCAGGAGTTCCAGCCCTGCACCCGTTCCGTCAAGGACTGCGCGGGCCACACCGTCACCACCATCGAGGGCCTGGCCGACGGCGAGGTGCTCCACCCCGTCCAGGAGGCCTGGCTCGCCTGCGACGTCGCCCAGTGCGGCTTCTGCCAGCCGGGCCAGATCATGACCGCCGTCGCCCTGCTGCGCCGCACCCCGAACCCGACGGACGCGGACATCGACCAGATCCAGAACATCTGCCGCTGCGGCACGTACCCGCGCATCCGCGAGGCGATCAAGCAGGCCGCCACCCGGCAGGGCGCCAAGCCCTGAGCCCTGAGCCCGGGTTCGGCCCACCGCCGTCCCGCCGCCGATCCTCCGCCGTCCCGAACCCTGGCGTCACCGGTCCAGACCACCC
>NZ_LFVW01000221.1:0-6123 GCF_001182915.1 Kitasatospora sp. MY 5-36 | reverse complement strand
CGGCGAGGTGCGTGCTCCGGCGTCGCGCGCCCGGCGTGATCCGAAAGAGAGGGCCTAGACTGACCGGACCCCGTCGCCGAGTCGGCAAGGATGACGCATGATCAGGCGCCGTTCACTGCTCGCCCTCACGGGCCTGGGCGGGACCGCCGCCCTGCTGCCCGCCGCGCCCGCCCTCGCCGCGCCGGTCGCTCCGACCGCCCCGCCGCGCACCATCGACCTGCCCGCGCCCACCGTCGGCCGGCCGGTCGGCACCGTCAGCCTGCACCTGGTCGACCACGACCGGCTCGACCCCTTCGCGCCCACGCCCGGCCCGCGCGAGCTGATGGTGCAGCTCTGGTACCCGGCGCGCGGCACCGCCGGCCGGCCCCTCGCGCCGTACACCACCCCCCGGGTCGCGGCCGTGATCGAACAGGCCCTGCCGCTGGACCCGGGCACCCTCGGCCTGGTCCGCCCCACCGCCCGCGCCGGCGCGCCCGCCCACCCCGGCCCGCTCCCCCTGCTGCTGCTCGGCCACGGCCGCAAGGGCGGGCGCAGCAACTGCACCGCGCTGGCCGAGGAGTTGGCCGCGCACGGCTACCTCGTCGCGGCTCTCGACCACACCTACGACGCCGCCGCCGTCGAGTTCCCGGACGGCCGGCTGGTGCGCAGCGTCCTGTCGGAGGAGCCGCCGGACTGGGACGCCGCCGAGCGCGAGGAGATCGCCGCGCGGGTCGGCGACCTGCGCTTCGTCACCGGCCGACTGACCAGCGGCCTACTGCCGTTCCGGGTCGACGAGGCGCGGATCGGCGTGCTCGGCCACTCCATGGGCGGAGCCGCGGCCGCCGAGGCGCTGCGCCAGGACCCGCGCTTCCGGATCGGCCTCGACCTGGACGGCGGCCTGTTCGGCTCCCCCGTCCCGGAGCTCGGGCTGGACCGGCCGTTCCTGCTGCTCACCTCGCTCGACGACCACGACACCTGGCGGCGCTGGCGCGAGCACCACCACGCCTGGGGGCGCCAACTGCGCACCCTGGGCGCGGGCCACTTCAGCTTCACCGACCTGCCGCACGCCGCCGTCCCCGGCAACCTCCCGGGCCACCTGCCCCCCGAGCTCTACGCCGCCCTGCTCGGCACCATCGCGCCCGCCCGCGCCACCGCACTCACCCGCACCTACGTCCGGGCCTTCGCCGACCACTTCCTCCGCGACCGCCCCGCCCCGCTCCTCGACGCCCCGTCCCCGCGCCACCCGGAGATCGAGTTCCGCTGGAGCCGCCGGTAGGCGTCCGACGCCTCAGGTGGCCGCCGGGTCGCGGCCGAAGAAGGCGGCGAGCCGGTCGTACGCCGGGGCGTCCTCGGGGACGTCGACGGCGGGCCCGAAGGCGTGCCGCTCCTCCTCGGCGCCCCGGTACCCGGGTTTGAGCGCGCCGGTCGCCCAGGCGAGCGCGGCGAGCGCGACCTCGTGGTCCAGGCCCTCGGTGGACTGGCCGGTGGCATGAGCCAAGTCCCAGCCGTGGACGGCGAATTCGGTGGTCTGCTGGTCCACCGGGAAGCGGGCCGGGAGGGTGCCGACGCCGGGGACCTCCAGGGTGCCGCCGAGGTCGCCGGCCGCGCGCCAGGCGTCGACCAGCTCCTCCGCCCCGGCCTCGAAGGCGTGCAGCCAGTCCTCCTCGACCCGTTCGAAGGGCTGCGACCAGTCCGGCTGCCCGCCCTTCGCCCGGACGGTGAACTGCCGCAGGTCGTGCAGGAGGTGGCTGACCAGGTCGCCGACGTCCCAGGAGCGGCAGGGCGTCGGGTGGCCGGCCAGCTCGACGCCGGTGCCGTCGATCAGCCCGGCGGTCTGCGCGAGCGCCCGGGCGAGCAGCCCGATCGGGTCTTCCGCTGCGGTCATGGCACACCTCTCGGTACGGGTCCCGGTCCGGGAGCACGGGTCGTGCCGGGCGATCGTAAGCGCGTGCGCCGACAACCGCCCGGCGCGACACCGGGCCCGCCGCCGCCCGGGGCGCGCCCCGCGGATCCCTGCCGGGCCTGCGGGACACGCCCCGGGGGCCTGCCGTCGAACCCGCGTCAGGCGGCGAAGCCGCCGTCCACCGCCAGCTCGGCGCCGGTGACGTACCGGCCGCCCTCGCCGACCAGGTAGGAGACCGCGGCGGCGACCTCCGCGCCGGTGCCGAAGCGGCCGAGCGCGGTGAGCTCGCGCTGGCCCTCCGCCGCGGGGCCGCCGGCCGGGTTCATGTCGGTGTCGATCGGCCCGGGGTGGACCAGGTTGGCGGTGATCCCGCGCGGCCCGAGCTCCCGGGCCAGCGCCTTGGTCAGGCCGATCAGCGCGGCCTTGCTGGTCCCGTACAGCGTGGCGCCGGGGAAGGCGACGCGCTGGGCTATGCAGCTGCCGAGGTTGACGATCCGCCCGCCCTCGGTCAGGTGCGCGGAGGCCGCCCGGGCGTACAGGAAGGGTGCCCGGACGTTCACCTCCAGGACCCGGTCGACGTCCTCCAGCGTGAGGTCGCCGATCGGGCCGAGGACGCCGACGCCCGCGTTGTTCACCAGGACGTCCAGCCTCCCGAACCGCTCGACGACGGCCTCGACCACGCCCCGCACCGCCTCCGGGTCGGCGCTGTCCGCCCGTACGGCCCAGCCGGTCCGCCCCATCGCGGTGATCTTCGCGGCGACCTCCTCGGCCCGCTCCGCGCCGCCCTGGTAGGTCAGCACCACATGGGCGCCGTCCTCGGCCAGCCGCAGGGCGACCGCCGCCCCGATCCCCCGGCTGCCGCCGGTCACCAGGGCCACCTTGCCGTCGAGGCTGTCGAGCACTGCCGCACCGTTCATCGTCATATCTCCAGAACTCCTCGTTCCGATCTCGGACATGACTCGATCCTGGCCCGGGGCCCTCCAAACCTCCGGCGGTATTCGGACGTTGCGTTCAACGTTCAACCAAGTCGCGACGCGCTCCCGTGCCCCGGCGTGTGCGCCGACCACCGGTGGTGCGGTCCGACCGCCGGCCGCCCGGCCCGGGACCCCCCGGGAACGGACCGCGAACGCGCCGGGACCGGCCGAGCGGCCGCCCTGATGGGGGCGGCCGCTCGGGCGGTCGGACAGCCGTCAGTCGGTCAGACGGTCAGCGTCTGGCCCGGGAAGATCAGGTCCGGGTCGGCGCCGATGGTGCGCAGGTTCTTCTGGTACAGGCTGTCCGTGTCGGTGCCGAACTTGGCCGCGATGTCGCTCAGGGTGTCACCGCTCCTGACGGTGTAGCCGCCCGCGGCGGTGTTCTTCGGCGCGACCGGCGCGGACTGCGCCGGCTTGGCCGAGGGCTGCCCCTTGGGCGCCTGCTGCGCGGCCGCCGGCTTGGCGGCGGGCTTGGCCGCGGGCTTGGCGGCCTTCGTGGCCGGCTTCGCGGCGGGCTTGGCCGCCTTGGCCGCCGTGCCGCCCGAGGTGTCGGCGACGGCCGGGGCGCCGCCCTTGCCCAGGCCCGCCCTCTGCGAGCAGACGGGCCAGGCGCCCGCGCCCTGCGAGGCGAGGACCTTCTCCGCGACGGCGATCTGCTGCGCCTTGGTCGCCTTGTTGGCCTGGGAGGCGTACGCGGTCCCGCCGTACGCGGCCCAGGTGGACGGGCTGAACTGCAGTCCTCCGTGGAAGCCGTTGCCGGTGCTGGTGCTCCAGTTCCCGCCGCTCTCGCACTGGGCGACGGCGTCCCAGGTGGAGACGGAGGCGGCGGAGGCCGAGGTGGCCGTGACGAGGCCGGCCACCGGCAGGGCCGCGACGGCGGCGCCCGCGAGGACCGCCATCCGCACGCGGTGGCGCTTGGTGGTGGCGGTGGTGTCGGTGGCAGCGGCGGTCTCGTGACGGGGATTCATACAGTTCCTCTCGACAAGTCCCGGGTGGGCATGCGGAACCAGGCCCGGGACATGGGCCGGCAGTCTTTCGCTCACCTCACTCGACGGGCGGCCGGACACGTGTCGGACGTGTCGTGCCGCCCCGGTCACCTCCGCACGCCGACGGCCTGTTCGAGCCGGTCTCGTCGGCGGGCACCGCCCTCACGCCGCGGGTCAGTCGGCGGGCAGTGCGTCGGGGTGAACCCGGGTGGCGCTCGTTGCGCCGCCAATGAAGCTAGGGGGCATCACCCGGACGCAGCAAGCAATTCTTCGACGTCGCAGGTCAGTTGACTGTTACCGGCGGTACGGGGCAAAAAATCATGCCCGATTTGACCATTTTTGACCAGATTTCCAAGATCAAACGGTCAAATTCCGTGCCCTCACTCACACCTGTCCGCCCGAGAAAGCCGTCACACCATCCACGCGGAGGAACCGTCAGCTGACGCACCGTCACCACCGCACCCGGAGTTCCCGGTTCCGCACCGCCGTCGAGTGGCATCCGTCACGTCCAACACGTACAGCGACCGCGCGAACACCTTCAGCGACGGCCGTCGAGCTCCGCGTCCCGCGCCAACAGCGCCGCCTGGACCCGGTTGTCGCAGCCCAGCTTGGCCAGGATCCGGCTGACGTAGGTCTTCACCGTCGCCTCGCTCATGTGGATCCGCGCCCCCGCGTCGGCGTTGGACAGACCCTCTCCGAGCAGGGCCAACACCTCCAGCTCGCGCGGGGTGAGCACCTCCAGCCGACGCCGCGCCGCGACGGCGCGGGCGGCCAGCGAGGCGCTGCGCCCGGAGGCCAGCGAGTCGACGATGTGCCGGGTCGCGGCCGGCGAGAGGAAGGCGTTCCCGCCCGCCGCCGCCCGGACGGCCTGGATCAGCTCGTGCGGTGCGGTGTCCTTGAGCAGGAAGCCGGCACCGCCCTCGGTCACGGCGCGCAGGACGTTCTCGCGCTCCCCGAAGGTGGTGAGGATCAGCGCCCGCGCGCCGGGGGCGACCTTCGCCAGTTCCCCGAGCGCCGTCAGCCCGTCCATCACCGGCATCTGGATGTCCAGCAGCACCACGTCCACCCGGTGCGCCCGCGCGAGCTCCAGCGCCTCCCGCCCGTCGGCGGCCTCCGCGACCACCTCGATGTCCTCGGCGGAACCGAGGATCATCCTGATTCCGGCCCGGATCAGCGGCTCGTCGTCGGCGACGAGGACTCGGATCACGCTGGTCATTCCCCTCGAACGGTGCTGTGGGCTGCGGCACCATCCTCACATCCCGGCAGGACCGTTCCGAACCACCCCGATCCGGACCACCGTGATCCGAAACCGGCCCGGCCCGCCCGGCCGGGGCACCCGCCCGCGCACGGGGGCACTCAACCGCTGATCACGTACTCCTGTTTCTCCACCAGTGCCCCGTCCCGGAAGCAGAATCGCGCCACGTGCTCCTCGTTCCAGCCGGCGCCGGGCGCCCCGTTCAGGGCGAACCAGCGGCAGTGCGCGCCCTCCGGGATCTCGGGCCCTGTCCCCTTATACGTGTCGGTGATGAAGTCGTTGCCGCGCGGCAGCGTCTGCAGCACCTCGGACTCGGCGGTGCCCACCCTGATCTGGTCGTACATCGGCTGCTGCACGGTCGCGTCGTTGGTGCCCTTGACGAAGGCGACCACGCCCCAGACCGCCAGGCCGAGCACGGTCACCGCGATCGCGACCACCCCGAGGGCGCAGCCCATCGCCGGACTGCGCCGCTTGCGCTCCGGCTCCTCGACGGGCGGCAGGCCGTCCAGCATCCAGTCCTCGGCCCCGTCCGCCGCCGCGTCCTGCTCCTCCCCTTCATAGGGGAGCACCGCCGCCAGCCGGAAGCCCTGCTCCGGCGTGGGCCCGGCGTGCACCATGCCGCCGACCAACCGGGCGCGCTCCCGCAGGCCGGTCAGCCCCTGACCGCCGCTGACGGCCGCGCCCACCCCGACGCGTGCCCCCACGAGCTCCGGCGCGCGGGCGTTGGTGACCTCCACCACCAGCGCGTCCGGCTCGTACCGCAGCGCGACGCCGATCGGCGCGCCGGGGGCGTGCTTGTGCGCGTTGGTGAGCGCCTCCTGCACGATCCGGTACGCCGCGTGGTCGACGGCGGCCGCCAGCGGACGCCGCTCCCCCTCCACGGTCAGGTCGATCCCGGCCCCCGCCGCCCGGGAGGACTCCACCAGCCCCTCGATCCCGTCCACCCCGCCCCGGGCCGGCGCCCCGGCACCCGCCCCGGTGGCCGCCGACCCGGCGGTGGGCACCCCGGCGGCCGCCGGGGCGGTG
>NZ_LFVW01000220.1:0-17244 GCF_001182915.1 Kitasatospora sp. MY 5-36 | reverse complement strand
CGGGTACGTGCGGCCCGGTGGACCGGCTCAGCCGGCGGCCGCTGCCCGGGCCGGGGCCTGCGGCCCGAGGCGGACGGGCAGCGCGGCGAGGTGCCAGGCTGCCGGGTTCGGTCCGCGCTCGACGGCCTCCGGACCGACCGCGAGCGCCAACTCCGGGTACGTCCGCAGCAGCGTCTCGAAGGCGACCACCGCTTCCTGGTGCGCCAGCACCGCGCCCAGGCAGCGGTGGGTGCCGTGCCCGAAGCCCAGGTGCGCCTCGTGGTGCCCGGCGCGGTCCGGCGTGCTCGCCCGGCAGATGTCCAGGCGATCCGGCTCGGCATAGGCCCGCGGGTCGTGGTTGGCTCCGGCCAGGATCGGCATCACCGCCTCGCCCCTGCGGACCAGGGTGCCGGCCAGCGTGAGGTCCTCCGTCGCGTAGCGCGGCACCCCACCGATCGTCGGGCCGCACCAGCGCATCAGCTCGTCGACGGCGGCGGGCAGCCGGCCCGGGTCGGCCCGGAGCAGCTCCAGTTGTTCGGGGTGGGCGAGCAGCGCGGCCGTGCCGTTGCCGATCAGGGTGGCGGTGGTCTCGTGCCCGGCCACGACCAGGTTGAGGATCAGCGAGACGGTCTCGACCGGGGCGAGGCTGTCGCCCTCCGCGGCCGCCAGTCGGGAGAGCAGGTCGTCGGCGGGTTCGCCCCGGCGGAGCTCGACCAGCGAGCGGGCGGCGGCGACCATGGCGCGCAACGCCTCGTCCAGGCCGGGCCCGGCGCCCCGGCCGAGGTAGGAGCTCCAGCGGCGCCACTGCGGGCGGTCGGACTCGGGGATGCCGAGCAGCTCGCAGATCACGGTGACGGGCAGCGGGTACGCGAAGTGCACGACCAGGTCGACCACGCCGTCCGGGTCGGCATGGTCGGGCAGCGCCCGGGCGTACTCCTCGGCGAGCCGTTCGATCCGGGGGCGCAGCCGCTCCACGGCGCCGGCCGTGAAGGCCGGGTGCACCAGACCGCGCATCCGGCGGTGCCGGGCGCCGTCCGCGGCGAAGACCCCGGCGCGCAGGTACTGCGCGCACTCGGGCGGCATACCCCGAGCGCGCCAGACCTGCTCGGTGCGGTGCACGGGGACGGGTGTGGCGGTCCCGTCGGGAGTCGGGCCGTCGGCGGCGGGCCGGTCTGCGGTCAGGTGGTCGGGAACGGGGCCGTCGACGGCGTTCACGTCGTTGACGAAGCGCGGGTCGGACAGCACGGTGCGGACGTCCTGGTAGCGGACGGCGATCCAGAACGGCTCCACGCCGGGGATGGTGGCGCGGGCGAGCGGGGCGCGCTCGCGCAGGTCGGCGAAGGCGGCGAAGGGGTCGCGGATCAGGTGGTCGGCACGCAGGTCGACGGTCTCGGCCGGCTCGGCGGTGGTCACGGCTGCCTCCTCAGTGGTCGTGCGGTCCTCTGGTCCCGGATCGTGACGGATGCGGACGGCACGGTCCCCGGTTTCCAGGCGGGATTCACTCGATCGAGCACAGAGAGCCGTTTCCTCCGGCCGCCGGGAGCCGGGCCTCCGGACCTCCCGCCCCGGCCCGCCCGACGACCGGGGCCGGGCGCGTGGCATGCTCGGGGCCATGACCACCGCACCCGTACCGCCCGTCGCCGCCCTCCGCAACCCGATCGGCGCGCACGTCCCGGTGGCCGGTCGCGGGCTGGCCGGCACCGGCCTGGCGTACGCGGGCCGGGTCGGCGCGGAGACGGTCCAGGTGTTCGTGGCCAACCCGCGCGGCTGGGCCACTCCCCCGGGCAACCCGGCGCAGGACGAGGAGTTCCGTACCGCCTGCGCCGAGCGGGGCGTCCCGGCCTGGGTGCACGCCCCGTACCTGATCAACTTCGGCTCGGACAACCCGGCCACCCGGGAGCGCTCGGCCGACTCGCTGCGGCACTCGCTGCGCCGCGGCCACGCCATCGGCGCGCTCGGCGTCGTCCTGCACACCGGCTCGGCGGTCGGCAGCGCACCCGGCGGCGGCTCGCGCCGGGCCGAGGCGATGGCGCAGGTCCGGTCGGACGTCCGGCCGCTGCTGGAGGAGCTGGACGGGCTCGGCGACGACGCGCCCTGGCTGCTGCTGGAGCCGACGGCGGGGCAGGGCAGCTCGCTCTGCTCGCGGCTGGAGGATCTGGCCGCGTACATGGAGGCGCTGGACCATCACCCGAAGGTGGGGGTCTGCCTGGACACCTGCCACGCCTTCGCCGCCGGGCACGACCTGGCGGAGCCGGGCGGGGTGACGGCCGCCCTGGACGCCCTGGCCGCCGCCGCGGGGCCGGGCCGGCTGCGGCTGATCCACGCCAACGACTCCGAGGACGTCGTCGGCGCCCGCAAGGACCGGCACGCCAACATCGGCGCCGGGATGATCGGCGCCGAGCCCTTCCGCGAGCTGTTCGAGCACCCGGAGACGGCCGGGGTGCCGCTGGTGGTGGAGACCCCGGACCGCAAGCACGGCGGGGACGGCACCGGGCACGCGATGGACATCGCGGTGCTGAAGGAGCTGCGGGAGCGGGCGGCGGTCCGGGGCACCGGGGCCCGCGCCGCGAGGCTGCCGGAGCCCGCCGCCGCCGGGCGGCCGTGAATCCGGGGGCCGACGCCGACGGACGGTCGTGAGCCCGGGGCCCGGGGCCGGACGCTCGTGAGCCCGGGGCCTCCCGTCGCCGGACAGCGGTGAGCCCGGAGGCCGACGGACGGCCTCCGGGCTCGGGGTGCGGAGGGGATCAGCAGCCGCAGTCGCTCTCGCCGTGCTCGGCGAAGTTGAACCAGGTGGCGTGCGGGCCGAACAGGCCGACGCCCGCGGAGCCGGACTCCAGGCTCTGCCCCTCCGACTGCGTCGGAGCGAAGCCCCCCGCCATGGCCGAGGTCGGGACCGCCACCACGGCACCGGCCACGGCGACGATCACGGCGAGCTTGCGGATCTTCCCACGAAGCGACATCTGCTGTCCTTTGGTTCGTCTCTGGTCCTCAACCCGCGCCCCCGACCGGCCGGTTCGGCCGCCCGACGGGCTGGGCGCGCCCCACCGGGGAGGCGCCGCGCCCACGTTGGCACACGAACGCACGGCTTCGGGCGCGCGCCGCAACCGGGCTGAGGCAATCGGGTGAGGCAACTCCCCCGACCGGACGAATCCGGGCGTACGTCCGTGAATCCGGTCGAACAGCCGCGAGGAGGGCGCCGGACGAGTACCCGTCCGGCCGCCCCGCGACCGCAAGTCTTGCGGTGACGGACCCGACGAACTGAACAAATCCCGTCGATTTGGTGCACAGTGCCGCCCGGTCCGAGCATGAACGGTCGCTCCATGGCGCTCCACCGCTCCACCGGGCGGGAGCAGCAGCGAGCGCGGCCGCGCAACCCGGCGGCAGCAGGAGCAGCACCACGAAAGGCGCACCACCCTCATGCAGACCAGTCCCGCCGCACCCCGGCAGGCGACCCGACCGAGCGGCCCGGAGACCCCGGGGCCGGCCGGCTCCCCGCCCACCGGCACCGCACCGACCGGCCCGACGCCGCGGAAGGGCGGCCGCCGCTTCGGGCTGACGACCGCCACCGCCCTGGTGATGGGCAACATCATCGGCGGCGGCATCTTCATGATCCCGGCCGCCGTGGCCCCGTTCGGCACGGTCAGCCTGGTCGCCTTCGTGGTGCTCACCGTGGGCGCGATCGCGCTGGCGCTGGTCTTCGGGCAGCTGGCCCGCCGCAACCCGCGCACCGGCGGGCCGTACGTCTACGCCCGCGAGGCCTTCGGGGACTTCGCCGGCTTCCTGTCCGCCTGGTCGTACTGGATCACCACCTGGGTCAGCAACGCCGCGCTCGCCGTGGCCGCCGTCGGGTACCTGGACGTGCTGCTGCCGCTGCACCACTCCATCCCGCTGGAGATCATCGCCGCGCTGGCCTTCCAGTGGCTGCCGGCGCTGGCCAACCTGGCCGGCACCCGCTACGTCGGGGCGGTCCAACTCGTCTCCACCGTACTGAAGTTCGTCCCGCTGCTGCTGGTCGCGGTGGGCGGGCTGTTCTTCTTCGACCCGAAGAACCTCGGGCCCTTCGACGCCAGCGGCCAGGGCTGGGCCGGCGGGATGTCCGCCGCCGCGGCGATCCTGCTGTTCAGCTACCTGGGTGTGGAGTCGGCGGCGATGAGCGCCGGCAAGGTCCGCGACCCGGAGCGCAACGTCGGCCGGGCCAGCGTGCTCGGGACGGCCGGTGCGGCGGTGGTCTACCTGCTCGGCACCCTGGCGGTGTTCGGCACCGTGGCGCACCAGCAGCTCGTCCACTCCGCCGCGCCGTTCTCGGACGCCGTGAACGCGATGTTCGGCGGCACCTGGGGCGGCACGGCGATCGCCGTCGCCGCGCTGGTCTCGATGACCGGCGCCCTCAACGGCTGGACCCTGCTCTCCGCCCAGGCCCCGTACGCGGCTGCCAAGGACGGCCTGTTCCCGGCCGCCTTCGGCAAGGAGCGGCGCGGGGTGCCGACCTTCGGCGTGCTGGTCAGCGTGGCGCTGGCCTCGGCGCTGACCGTGCTCAACTTCGCCAGCGGCGCGAAGGGCGCCTTCGACATGCTGGTGCTGGTCACCACCTTCACCGCGACCGTGCCGTACCTGCTCTCCACCGCAGCCCAGCTGTACTGGCTGGTGCGCGGGGCCGGCGAGAAGGTCGACGGCGGGCGGCTGGTGCGCGACGCCGTCCTCGGCCTGGGCGCCTTCGCCTTCTCGATCTGGCTGCTCGCCGGGGCCGGCTACGCCGCCGTCTACCAGGGCGTCCTGTTCCTGTTCGCGGGCATCCTGGTCTACGTCTGGATGGCGGGCCGGCGCCGCGACTGAACTCCCGGCGGCAGTCGGAGAAGCCGACACATCCCCTGAAATCCTCGTGAACCTCCGTGGTGCGCGCCGGACTTGTCCGGTGCACGTCCGATGTGCACGAGGATTTCACTTCCCGGGTCTACCCGCGTAGGTCATCGAATCGCCACACTGGCGCACGCAATTCAGCAGTTCATCCGATCTGATGATGGAGCGTCCGCCATGGCCCCCAGCGCACCCGCACGCCGGTTCCTGTCCTGCATACCGGTGGCCGCCGTCCTCGCCGCCGTGACCGTCGTCACGGCCGGCACCCCCGCCCAGGCCGCCCTGCCGACCCCGATCTCCGCGGCCACCGCCCGCACGTACCTCGCCGCGATGCCCGCCACCGCGGAGACCCACGGCGACACCTACGACCGCACGCTGTTCCCGACCTGGATCACCGTCAGCGGCACCTGCGACACCCGCGAGTGGGTCGTCAAGCGGGACGGCAGCAACGTCGCCACCGACACCTCCTGCAAGGCCACCAGCGGCAACTGGTCCTCGCCGTACGACGGCGCGACCACCACCAACGCCTCCTCCTTCGACGTCGACCACCTGGTGCCGCTCTCCGAGGCCTGGGCCTCCGGCGCCTGGGCCTGGACCACCCCCCAGCGCCAGGCCTTCGCCAACGACGTCACCCGCCCCCAGCTGCTGCTGGTCTCCGCGAGCAGCAACCGCTCCAAGGGCGACCGCGACCCGGCCGAGTGGCTCCCCCAGGCCTCCTACCGCTGCACCTACGCCCGCGCCTGGGTGCAGGTGAAGCAGTACTACGGCCTGAGCGTGGACAGCGCCGAGAAGAACGCGCTCACCGGCATCCTCGCCAACTGCTGAACCCCGCGGCCCCCTCGGCCCGGCGCTCACCCCGCGCCGGGCCGCGGTGCCGTACGCGCCCCGCCCGGGTACGCCGGTACAGCGGCGCGGCGGCAGCCGGACGGCGCGCTCACGCAACCCGCTCGGGAACCTCCGCCCCGTCCCGCAGCAGCCTGACCTGCCACCGGACCAGCAGGAAGCAGGGCAGGCAGACCGCGGCCATCGCCAGGAACGCCCAATGCGGGGAGGCCGCGTAGAGCGGGCCGGTGACGGCGGTGACGGCGGCGACACCGAGGCCGATGGCCAACCCGGCGTAGAGCGCCTGGGCGTCCGACCAGAGGTCCTCGGGGACGTGGCCCTGCACGCAGCGCGCGTGCGCGACGTGGGTCAGCGCGAAGGTGCCCGCGTGGAGCGTCTGGGTGAGCACGACGCACACCAGCGGCATCGGCACCGCGAGCAGGCCCCAGCGCAGCACCGAGAGCACCGCGGCGGCGGCGAAGAGGACCGGGACCGGGTAGCGGCCGAGCATCGGCCCCGCGTACTTGAACAGGAGCAGCTCGCACCCCACGGCCAGCGCCAGCATGAGGCTGACGTTGATGCTCGACACGCCGAGCCGGCCGAAGTACTCGACGCCGAAGGCGTAGTAGGCCGCGTGGGCGCCCTGGAGCAGCACGGAACTGCCCAGGCCGAGCGCGTAGACGCGGTTGCGCAGCAGCCGGCCGCGGCCGCCGCCGGCCACGGTCGCCACCGTCGGGAACCCGACGGGGTGCGCCAGGTCCGCCAGCGCGAGCAGCAGGCAGCCGACGACGAAGACCCCCACCAACGCGCCGCTGCCGACCGTCCGCCCGACGACGCCGGACACGCCCAGGCCGAAGAGGAACCCCGCCGAACCGAAGTAGCGGACGCTCCCGTAGTCGACCTGCCCGTTCGCCGCACCGATGGTCGCGAGGGTCTCGCTCAACGGCATCAGCAGTGGGTAGCTGACGCCGACGAGCACCGACACCACCATCATGGAAGCGAACTGAGGATGCGTCAGATAGAGCGGGCTGAGCGCCGTCGCCGTCCAGGCGAGCAGCTGCGACAGTCTCCGGAGCGGGACCGTCCGGCAGAGCACCGGGAAGACGACGGCGATGGAGACCGAGCGCGACAACAGACCGGCGGTGATGACCGCGGTGACCTCCGTCGGTCCGAAACCGGAAGCGAGCAGCCAGACCCCCCAGTAGGAGAGGTACGAGCTCCAGGTCAGGAAGAACAGGAAGAACCTGGCCGACAGCCACACTCGGAACGACATCTCAAGCTGCTCCTACACGTGCTCAGTTACCCGTGGCCAGTTGGGCGACAGCCTCGGCGACCGTCCGTGCCGCCCGCTCGCACTGCTGCTTGTCGACGTCCAAGTGGGCCACCAGGCGGACCGTTTGCGGTCCCATCACCGAGACCCTAACGCCGGACGCCGCGCAGAGCTCCTGCACCCCTGCCGCGTCGGGCACTTCCACGAACACCAGGTTGGTCTGCGGCTCCCGGACGTCCAGTCCGCCGTCGCGCAGCAGACCGGCGATCAGGGCCGCGTTCGCGTGGTCCTCGGCCATCCGCCCGATGTTGTGCTCGAAGGCGTGGATGGCGGCGGCGGCCAGGATCCCGGTCTGCCGCATGGAGCCGCCCATCCGGTGCCGCATGACCCGGGCCTCCTCCACGCGGTCGGCGTCCAGGAGCAGCACGGTGCCGGCGGGCGCGCCGAGCCCCTTGGAGAAGCAGAGGGACAGCGTGTCGAAACAGGCTCCGTAGGCCTCGAAGGGGACGCCGCTGGCGACGTGGGCGTTCCAGATCCGGGCGCCGTCGCAGTGCACCGTGACCCCGGCCTCGCGGGTGACCCGCCGGATCTCCTCCAGCGCGGCCAGCGGGTACACCACGCCGCCGGCGGCGTTGTGGGTGTTCTCCACCGCCACCGCCCGGGTCCCGCTGCCGTAGGCGGTGGCGGGACGGATCATCCGGGCGAGCACCTCCGGGTCGATCAGGCCGTCCTCGGAGACCGTCGTCCGGGTCAGGATCCCGCCGTGCCAGGCGACTCCGCCGTCCTCGTAGAGCAGGAAGTGCGCGCCGGCGTCGGCCAGCAGCTCCTGGCCCGGCGGCACCAGCAGCCGGAGCGCGAGCTGGTTGGCCATGACCCCGCTGGGCAGGAACAGCGCGCCGGTGAACCCGAAGGCGTCGGCGAGCATCCGTTCCAGCCGGATCACCGTGGGGTCGTCGCCGAGGGTGTCGTCGCCGACCTCGGCGGCGGCCATGGCGGCTCGCATGGCCGCGCTGGGCCTGGTGACGGTGTCGCTCCGCAGGTCGATGGTCTGGCTGGTCACGGCGCTCCCTTGGGGTCGGGTGCCGGACGGACGGCCGGGGCCCCGGTGAGGGCGCCGAGGCTGTCCGTCAGGCAGTCGAAGAAGAGGTCCGGGTGGTCCCGGAAGTAGAAGTGGCCGCCCGGAAGGATCCGGACGTCGGACGGGCCGGTGGTGTGCCGGCCCCACTCGCGCAGCCTGCTCTCGTCCTCCCAGTCGTCGGTGGCGCCGAGCGCGAGGACGGGGCAGCTCAGCGGGGCGGTCGGGACGTGCCGGTAGGTCGCGACGACGGTCAGGTCCGCGTGCAGGTTGGCCAGGTACAGCTCGCGCATCCGCGGGTCGTTCCCGAGTTCCGGCGGCAGCGGCCCGTACCGCTCCTCGACCCGGGGGACGAAGTCGACGCCGTCGAGGAGGTGGAGCGGCAGTCCGGGGCGGTGCAGGTGCGGGGGGCCGTTCACGGACACGATGAGCCGCTCCGGCTCCGGGCGTCCGAGCGCCCGCAGCGCGACGGCCGTCTCGTAGGCGACGATCGCGCCGAGGCTGTGCCCGAGGAAGGCGTACGGGCCGGTGAACTCGGCCTGTTCCGTCAACGCGCCGACCAGCTCCCGCAGGTCGGTCATGGCCGGCTCGCGCATCCTGCTGCCGCGGCCCGGGAGTTGGACCCCCCACACCTCGACCTCGGCGGGGAGCCGGTCCGCCCAGCGCAGGTACTCGCCGGGCGAACCGCCGCTGTGCGGGAAGCAGTAGAGGCGCAGGGCGGCGTCGGGTCGACGCTGACGGCACATCAGCCAACGGGGTGCTGCCACGGTCGTCCCCACCTCCTTCCGTCGGTCAGTTCTTCTGCAGCAGCGTGTCGTGGGCCAGCTCGTCGATCGCGCCGTGGTCGACCTTGCCGTTGGGCAGCACGGGCAACCGGGGCAGCGCCACGATGCGGCTCGGTACGGCGACGGCCGGCAGGCGTTCGATGAGGTGCGCCCGGAGGCTGCGCCGGTCGACCTCCCCGGTGGTCGAGCTGACGAAGCCGACCACCTTCTTCCGCCCCTGGACGGTGCAGACGCCGACCGCGGCCGCCGCCACGTCCCGGTGGGTGCGCAGCGCCTGTTCGATCTCGGAGCGGTCGACGCGCATCCCGCCGAGTTTGAGCTGGTGGTCGGCCCGGCCGTGGAAGCGCAGCTCGGCCCCGGCGGTGACGGACACGATGTCCCCCGTGCGGTAGAGCTCGCGGGCCGGCTCGGCGAGGCCCGGTCCGCCGATGTGGAGCTCCCCGGGCTCCCCGGGCGGTACGGCGGCGCCGTCGGCGGAGCGGACGTAGAGGCTGGTCCCGGGGACGGCGCCGCCGATCGGCACGTCCGGGAGGTCCGCGTCCGCCGGGGTGCACTCGTGGACCGCGCTCCACACCGTGCACTCCGTCGGGCCGTACTCGTTGTAGAGCCGGGTGCCCGGGAGCGCGGCGAAGTGCTGCCGGACCAGGTCGGGCGGGCAGGCCTCCCCGGCGACGATCACCGTGGAGAGCGTGCCGGCCCGCTCGGCGAGGCCGCCGCGCAGGGCGATGTCGTAGAGCGACGGGAGCATGAGCAGGTGCGACGCCCGGTGGTCCCGCGCGGCCCGGCCGACCGCCAGCAGGTCCGCCGGGCGGTCGCTCGGGATGACCAGTCGGCCGCCGCAGGCCAGGGTCCAGTAGATGCCGGCGACCGAGCTGTCGAAGGAGATCGACGAGCAGAGCAGGAAGGTGGAGACCGGCGTCGGGTAGTACGCGAGCCGGGCCGCGGTCGAGGCCGCCAGCGCGGCGGCGGAGATCGTGACGCCCTTCGGCCGGCCGGTCGACCCGCTGGTGAAGCAGGTGTACGCCAGGGTGCCGCGGACGGTCCCGCCCCGGGGGCCGTCGGTGTCGGCCGGCACCGTGCGGAGGCCGTCGAGCCGGACGTCCAGCCCGGGCTCCGACACCGCGAACCGCGCGCCGCTGGCCTCCGCGATGTAGCGCTGCCTGGCGACCGGGAACCCCGCGTCCACGGGGACGTACCGCGCTCCGGCCCGCAGCACCCCGAGCATGGCGACGACCGCCCAGCGGGACAGCCGCGCGTGCACGACGACCGGGCTGTCCGGCTCCACCCCGGCGGCCCGCAGCGCGGTGGCGACCACGGCGGACCGCTCGTCCAGCTCGGCGTGGTCGAGCGATCCCCCGGCGTCCACGACCGCCGCGCCCCGGCCCCGGAACGGTTCGACCAGGTCGAGGATGTGCGGCGGGGCGTCGAGCGGCACGACCGGCAGGTCCGGTACCCAGTGGGTCATCCGCCTCAGCCCTTCACGGTGGCCCCGCGGGGCACGCCCGCGACGGGCACCCGCTTGAAGCCGGCCAGGAACGTCGAGTGCATCCGCTCGATCCCGCCGACCACCTCGATCGAGGAGAACGTCGCGAACAGCTCGGTGAACAGCAGGCGCAGGGCCAGCCGGGCGAGGTGCGAGCCGACGCAGTAGTGGTGGCCGACACCGAAGGCGAGGTGCCGGTTGGGGCGCCGCCGGATGTCGAACACGTCGGGGTCGGGGAAGACCTCGGCGTCCCGGTTGGCCGAGGCGAGGTAGGCGACCACGGCGTCGCCCTCGGCGATCCGCACGCCGGAGAGTTCGACCGGCTGGAGCGCGTAACGCATGAAGTTGCTGGCCGGCGTGGCCCAGCGCAGGGCCTCCTCGATGCCGGAGTCCAGCAGCTCCGGGTGCGAGGCCCAGTCCTCGTACCGCGGGCTGCCGGCCAGTTCGACGATCGCGGCGATCGGGACGTGCGGCAGCGTTCCGGCCGAACCCAGCAGCATGCTGTAGCAGTTGGAGATCACCGAGCCGGTCGAGATGGGCTCGCCGTCCACCTCGGTCTCGGCCAGCACGCTGATCAGGTCGTCGCCGGGATCCCGCAGCCGGGCCCGGACCAGGTCCGAGAAGTAGGCGAAGATCTCCCGGTGGCCGCGCTTGAGGGTCGGCTCCACACCGCCCGGCAGCTGGAACTCCGGGTCCTCCTCCGCCGTCGACATCATGGCCAGGCGGATGAGGCGCTCGTGGTCCTCGGCGGGCAGCCCGAGGATGGGGCTGAGGGCGACCAGGGGCAGCCGGGCCATCGCGACCGCGAAGTCGAAGGGCTGTCCGTCGGCTCCGGGGGCGAGCAGGTCACGGATGCCGGCCTGGATCCGGTCGGAGAACGAGGCGAGCGGCTTGACGGCGAGGGCCTGCTTGAGCGGGATCCGCGCCCGGTCGTGGTGCGGCGGGTCGGTCGCCGCCAGCTGCTTCCCGGCCGCCGGGTCGCCTCGGCCGAGCAGGTTGAGCAGGGTGCCCCGCTCCGAGGTGAAGGCGGAGTAGTCGTGCAGCACCCGCTCGACGTCGGCGTACCGGGTGACGACCCAGTAGCCGCCGCCACGGCCGGAGTTCGGCTGCCAGTGGACCGGGTCGTGTTCGCGGAGGCGGCGCCAGACCTCGTGCGGTTCGCCCTGGGAGTAGAGCGCGGGGTCGGTGAGGTCACCCGCCGTGCCGGTGCTCACTGCCGGCCTCCCGGGTACGCCTCGGCCGTCCCGGGCCGGGCCGCCGCCACCGCCTCTTCGATCACCTGGGTCAACTCCGCGATGGTGGGCGACAGGAAGAGGGTCGTGGCCGACACCTCCACCCCGAATTCCCGGTCGATGTCCCCCTGCAGTTCCGCGGCGGTCAGCGAGTCGCCGCCGAGTTCGAAGAAGTCCTCGTCCAGGCCGATCGACGAGATCTCCAGCCGGGCGGCCCATAATTGTGCGAGGCGTTCCTGGACCGACGTCTGCCGTGCTGTTTCCACTGCCACGAGCAACTCCCTTACGCGTCGAAGGAATAGACCGAGAAGAGAGGCACGCTCACGCGCGACCTTCCCTTCAGGAACGACTTCTCGATCAAGCACGTGATTCCGACCACCGTGGCGCCCAGCTCCTCGAGCATTTCCACGGCGGCCGCCACCGAGTTCCCGGTCGCGACGATGTCGTCATGGATGAGGACCCGGGCACCGGGCGGCACCAGGTCCTTGCGAATCTCGATCCGGTCGGTCGAGTATTCGCCGGAGAACGTCCGCCCCACCGTCTCGCCCGGCAGCTTCCCCTCTTTGCGAATGGCCAGGAAGCCGCAGCCCAGGCGGTCCGCCAGGGCCCCACCGAGGATGAAGCCGCGCGCGTCTATGCCGGCGACGTAGTCCGGGGCGAGTGGAGTCGACCACTCCGTGAGGCCGTCGATCGCCGCACCGAAGGACTCCCGGCTGGCCAGGACGGGCATGACGTCGCGGAACGCCACGCCGGCCCGGAAGTCCTTGAACACTGGAACCGTTGATTCGCCGTCCCGCTGATGACCGGTCTTCATGAGTCCTCCTTGCTGCCGTACGGCAGTGAAAGGTCCCGGCGAGCGCTCGAGCCCGTGAGCCTGTGAGCACGTGAGCACGTGAGCACGCGGGTACGTGAGCACGCGGGCACGCCAGGAAAGGCCTGCTACTGAAAGTGGTTCCGGATTTGCAGAGTGAGGGGGACGATCCGCCATCGTGCCGAAGCGGCCGATGCGCCTGCCCGGGGAAATGGTTCTCCTACACCGGAAATCTCATCGGCGGGCTCTTCCAGAGCCGGGAGCCCCCTGGGCACGTTCACGCAGCCCGTGGCAGTCGGATCACTGGTCAACACCAGAACTTCATCGGCAAACACAGCCCCCCGGTTGATTCCGCACCGCTAGCTGGCGTGTTCATGACGCTACAGACGAAGCTACATCGCGGGCGACCCCTCGGCAAGATCGCCTGGTCTTTCATCCAGGGGGAAACAGTAATTGACGGTAAGTCAGGCCGAAAATGCCCTGGCCGCACCGGCATTGGCGTCGAAATCATCGGGTCTGCCGGATTGCGGGCGGTTTGCCGGAGTCGGTCGCCTGCGGCTCCCCATGCGCCCGCCGGGAACCCGACCTGTCAACAGGCCTCGGGCCCTGAGGTCTGACGAAGTCTCAAACTTGCTTCGCCACAAGCTTGGTCGGATCATTGCTGCCATGAACACGACCGAGAACGCGTCCCCCGCACCCGCACTGACCATAGGGTTCGACCTCGACATGACGCTGGCCGACGGCCGGCCGGGCATCAAGGCGGTGCTGGACATGGTGGCGGCCGAGACGGGGGTCGCCATCGACAGCGACCTGGCGATCACCCGCGTCGGCCCGCCGATCGAGGAGGAGCTGGCCAACTGGTTCCCCGCCGACGAGGTGGACGCGGCCGCCGACCGGTACCGGGCGCTGTTCCCCCAATACGGCGCCCCGGTGGGCGAGTTGCTGCCCGGCGCGCTGGAGGCGATCGCCGCCGTCCACCGGCACGGCGGTCGGACGATCGTCGTCACCGGCAAGTTCGAGCCCAACGCCCGGCTGAACCTCGCCGCGCTCGGCATCAAGGTCGACGACGTCTTCGGCTCGGTCTTCGCCGACCGCAAGGGCGCCGTCCTGCGCGAGCAGGGCGCCTCCGTCTACGTCGGCGACCACCTCGGCGACATCACCGGGGCGCGGGCCGGCGGCGCCCTCGCGGTGACCGTGGCCACCGGGCCGTTCACCGCGGACCACCTGCGCGAGGCGGGTGCCGACGTCGTCCTGAAGGACCTGACCGAGTTCCCGGGGTGGCTCGACGCCCACCTCGCCGGCTGACGGCACCGGACCCGCGGGTGGTCGAGCCTCCGGCTCTCGATCACCCGCGGGTCCGGTCATGCACGGGCCCGGTCGCCCGCGGGTCCGTTCGTCGTCGGCCCGTTCGTCGCGGGTACGCCCGCGGGGTCCCTTCAGCGGGGTTCCGCGTCGCGACCGCTCACGCCGTTGCTCAGGCGACCGTCCCGGAGGTGTCCCGCAGGGTGACGCTCGCGTGGCTCTCCTGGAAGCTCTGCTCGGACACCAGGGTCAGCCGCGCGGTGGACTGGAACTCCGGCAGCGTCACGGAACCGCAGGAGACCATGGTGGACTTGATCTTCGCCATGGTGGTGGCCAGGCCCTCGTTGAGGTCGCCGGCGTAGGGAACGTAGCCGTCGACCCCCTCCTCGAAGACCAGCCCCTGGCCGCCCTGGCCGTAGCGCTGCCAGTTGCGGGCACGGTTGGAGCCCTCGCCCCAGTACTCCTTGACGAAGCCGTCCCTGGTCGGGACCTTCGCGCCGGGTGCCTGGTCGAAGCGGGCGAAGTACCGCCCCATCATGACGAAGTCCGCGCCCATCGCCAGCGCCAGGGCCACGTGGTAGTCCTCCACCAGGCCGCCGTCGGAGCAGAGCGGCACGTAGTCGCCGGTGCGCTCCAGGAAGGCGTCCCGGGCGGCGGCGACGTCGAGGACGGCGCTGGCCTGGCCCCGGCCGATGCCCTTCTGGTCGCGCGTGATGCAGATGGAGCCGCCGCCCACACCGATCTTCACGAAGTCGGCGCCGGCCTCGGCGAGGAACGTGAACGCCTCGCCGTCCACCACGTTGCCGCCGCCGATCGGGATCTCCGGGTAGTTCTTCTTCGTCCAGGTCAGCGCCTCCGCCTGCCAGTCGCTGTAGCCGTCGGACGAGTCGAAGCACAGGACGTCCGCGCCCGCCTCCAACAGGGCCGGAACCCGCTCGCGGTAGTCGTGGGTGTTGACGCCCGCGCCCACGCGCAGGCGCTTGCCGCCGTCCACGACCTGGTTCGGGAAGCGCTTGTTGTCCGCGTAGTCGGACCGGAACACCAGGTGCTGGAGGTGCCCCTCGCCGTCCAGCACCGGGAGGCAGTCCAGCCGCTCCTCCCACAGCCTCGCGTTCGCCTCGGAGAGGGTGACGTCGCCACCCGCGTGGGGCAGCTCGCCGAGGGGGGTCATCCGGCCGCTGACGGGACCGTCGAGGTCGTGCCGCTGGGGGTGGAAGTCGCGCGAGGTCACCAGGCCGAGCAGGCGCCCGGTCGCCGTCCCGTCGTGGGTGACGGCGGCGGTGCTGTGGCCGGTCCGGCGCATCACCGCGACCAGGTCGCGGAGGGTGTCGTCGGGCCGGACGTTGGTGTCGCTGGTGACGAAACCGGCCTTGAAGTTCTTCACCTTCCGGACGGCCGCCGCCTGTTCCTCGACCGGCTGGTTGTGGTGGATGAAGCTCAGACCGCCGTTGCGGGCGAGCGCGATCGCGAGCTCCGGGGAGCTGACCGCCTGCATGATCGCCGACACGAACGGGGCGTGCAGCTCGATCGCCGAGGCCTCGCCCACCCGGTGCCGCACCAGGGGCGTCCGGAGATCAACGGCCGCGGGCCTGCAGTCGGTCCGAGTCCGGTTCGGGAGCAGCAGGTACTCGTTGAACGTCCGCGACACCTCGGCGATGATCTGTGCCATGCATTCCTCCTGATCCCGAGCGGGCGGCGCCGGTCGGCCCGACCGCGAAGACCGCGCCCGTGCCCGACGGCTCGACCGGTCAGGTTCACGGACGGGCACGGCGGAGCTCCGCCCCACCAGGGCGCGCATCCTGACCGGGCCTCAGGTGCGAGGCGCGGCAGTTGACTACGCACCTTATCGACTGCCCGACTTGTTGACGAATCACCGTCATCGCCGTCGGCGGCTCCCGAGGAGCGGTGCACCCGGCGGTACGGACACGGAGAACCGAGGTGTCGTCAACGGCACTTGACGACGCGGACGGCTCCGGTCGGGCGGCGGACCCCGGGCCGGAGACTCCACGCGCGGGTGGGGCGGGACCAGCCCGTCGCGTCCGCGCGTGGGCCGTTCGCCTACTCGCCCGGTCGCCCGGCGGGGCCCGGGAGCGCGGCCGGTCGGCGACGCCGCGCGGCGGTGTGACCCGAACGGGTCCGGTCGGCGGGCGGCGTGGTGGGGTGGGCCCTAGGTTGCGGTGCCAGGGGGTCATCCGAGCGGAAGGCTGTATCTGGCATGGCCGGGAAATTCGAACTGTACGTGGACGAGGGCGGCATGCACCGGTTCCGGCTCAAGGCGAGCAACGGGACGATCGTGGTGACCGGCGACCCGCAGGAGAGCAAGGACGACTGCCTGAGGAGCATCGCGTCGATCCGCAAGCTCGCGCCGTACGCGGAACTCAAGGAGACCGCCGGGTCGGTGTGACGGTCCGGGCCCCGACGCACGGGACGGTGTGACGGGCCGGGACGCGGGACGGTGTGACAGGCCGGGATCCGACGCACGGGACGGTGTGGCGGGCCCGGCTCCGGAGCGCGGGTCGGCGGTGCAAATCGCCGACCCGCGTTCGCCTCTACGACAGATCCCTTTGGCCGGGTGCACGCCGGACGCGGACAGAACACTGGCATGCGCGTCGTCATCGTCACCGAATCCTTCCCGCCCGAGGTCAACGGAGTCGCCCACAGCGTGCTGCGGACGGCCGAGCACCTGGTCCGCCGGGGCCACCGGCCCCTTGTCGTCACCCCCTCGCCGGCGCGGGGCGCCGAGTGCCCGCCGGAGACCTTCGGCGGCGGCGCGGTGCCGGAGATTCCCGTGGTGCGCATCCCGTCGGTGCCGCTGCCGGGATACCCCCAGGTACGGATCGCCCTGCCCAGTCGGCAGCTGGCGGCCGCCGTCGCCGGACACCGGCCGGACCTCGTCCACCTGGCCAGCCCGTTCGTGCTCGGCGCGCGCGGGATGCAGGTCGCGGCGCGGCTCGGGGTGCCCGCCGTCGCCGTCTACCAGACCGATCTGGCCGGGTACGCGCACGCCTACCGGGCCGGGCGGGGGCTCGGGGAGGCCGCCGCCTGGCGGCGGATCCGGGCCGTGCACCGCGCGGCCGCCCGTACCCTGGCGCCCTCCACCCCCGCCGCCCAGGACCTCACCGCGCACGGGGTGCCGAGGGTGCAGCTGTGGCCGCGCGGAGTGGACTCGGTGCGGTTCCACCCCCGGCACCGGGACGAGGCGCTGCACCGGGCGCTCGCCCCGGGCGGGGAGGTGCTGGTCGGGTACGTCGGACGGCTGGCGCCGGAGAAGCGAGTCGACCTGCTGGCGGCGGCCTCGGCACTGCCCGGGGTACGGGTGGTGGTCGTCGGGGACGGCCCCTCGGCGCCCGGCCTGAAGGCCTCGATGCCGGGCGCCGTGTTCCTCGGCCGGCGCACCGGGGACGAGCTCGCGCGCTGCTTCGCCACCCTGGACGTCTTCGTGCACACCGGTCCGCTGGAGACCTTCTGTCAGACCATCCAGGAGGCGATGGCCAGCGGCGTACCGGTGATCGGCCCCGCGGCGGGCGGCCCGCTGGACCTGGTCGCCCACCACCGCACCGGCCTGCTGGTGCCGCCCCGGGACGCCGCCGCGGTGGCCCGGGCGGTCGCCGAGCTGGCCGCCGACCCGGCG
>NZ_LFVW01000219.1:0-17262 GCF_001182915.1 Kitasatospora sp. MY 5-36 | reverse complement strand
GCCGCCCTCGGCGCCGACCGTCAGCCCGGCCGCCACCAGCACTCCCAGCGCGGCCACCCCGGCGCCGGTCCGCACCAGCAGGGCCTTGCGGCTGGGCATGTGCTCCCCGGTCAGCACCGCGTCGGCGGCCTTCCGGGCCTTGGCGGAGAGCGAGGAGCCGGAGCCCTCACCCGCGCCGGAACCGCCGCCGCCCCCTCGACGGGCCGCGGCCCTCGACCGCGGGGCCGGCTCGGCCTGCGGCTCGGGGGCCCGCACCGGAGTGGTCGCCGCGGGCTCCTCGGGGACGGGCGCCGGCCCGGCCTCCTCGATGTGCACGTAGCCGTCCGCCGAGTACTCCGCCCCCGCCGGGACGTACAGCCCCTCGTCGGCGGGCTGCTGCGGGGTGGCGTACGGCGCGTAGGGCTGGTGCGGCTGCGCGTGGTCCGGGTACTGCGGGTACGGCTGGTACTGCTCCTGGCCGCCGTACGGGCCCTGGACGTAACCGCCCTGGACGTAGCCGCCCTCGACGTAGCCGGTCGCGCCGACACCGCTCTGCTCGTAACCGGCCTGGTCGTACCCGCTCCGGCCGTAGCCGGCCTGGTCGTACCCGCTCTGGTCGTAGCCGGTGGGCCCGTAACCGCCCTGGCCGGACTGCGGCTGCTGCTGCCCGTACTCGGCCGAGCCGTAGCCCTGCTGCGGCGGCCACTGCGACGGCTGCTGCGGTACCTGCTGAGCTGTCTGCTGCTGCTCGGCGTACCCGCCGTACCCGCCGGTCTGCCAGTCCGGGTGGCTCTGGGGCGGCCACGGCTGCCGGTCGTGGGCGTCTCCGAAGGGCTCCTGCGCCATCCGTTCCGTCCCTCCCGAGCCCCGCCCGCCTGCCGATGCGGCAGTCAGCATCTCACGCCCGCCCGGGGGCGCGGCCCGGGCCCTCGCCCGTACCGTCCCGGGCCGGCCGGTCCTGCGGCGGCGTCAGGAGGCCGACTCGGCGCGCAGGGCCTCGTCGATCCGGGCGGCGAGGGTGAAGTCCAGACCGGTGAGGCCGCCGGCGCTGTGGGTGGACAGGACGAAGCGCAGGGTGCGCCAGCGGATGTCGATGTCGGGGTGGTGGTCGAGCGCCTCGGCCTGCTCGGCTACGGCGACGACCACCCGGACCGCCGCCGGGAAGTCCGGGGCGTCGGCGGTACGGGCGATGCCGTCGCCCTCCCGCGTCCACCGGGGCAGCGCCGCCAGGGCCGCCGTGATCTCGTCCTCGTTCAGCCGTGCCCTGCTGCTCATCGCCGCGCTCCTGCTGGATGGTCGGTCCGGGGTGCCGGATTTCCGGTACGTCCGCAGTTCCGGGACGTCCGGGGTTCCGGTGTCAGGCGGCCTTCCGGCGCGGACGGGTCACCAGCTCGCCGCCGCAGTTGGGGCAGCCGCCGGCCATGGCCTCGGTGCAGTCCGGGCAGAAGGTGCACTCGTAGGAACATATCGAGGCGCCGCCGTCCGCGGTCAGCGACACCGCGCAGCGCTCGCAGCTCTCACGCATCTCCAGGGCCATGGCGTACTCCTCCGACGTTCCGATGTTCCGACGTTTCGATGCTCCGACACCCTGCCGGGCCCGACGGCCTGACGGTCCTTCAGCTCAACAGCAGCTTGGCGACGGCCACGAGGCCGACCACCACGATGACCCCGCGCAGCGCCGTCGGCGGGAGGCGGCGGCCGACCTTGGCGCCGACCAGGCCGCCGACCAGCGAGCCCGCCGCGATCAGACCGGCGGCGGTCCAGTTCACCGTCGAGGTGAAGAGGAAGAAGAGCGCGGCGACGGCGTTGACGATCATCGCCAGGGCGTTCTTCACCGCGTTGATCCGCTGGAGGTCCTCCTGGAGCAGCATGCCCATCAGGGCCATCAGCAGCACGCCCTGCGCGGCGCCGAAGTAGCCGCCGTAGATGCCGGTCAGGAACACCCCGACCAGCAGCACCGGACTGCCGTCCGGATCGCCGCCGGGGCGGCGGCGGGCGGCGACGGCCTTGGCCACCCGGGGCTGGATCACCACCAGCACGAGTGCGAGCAGGATCAGCACCGGGACGATCGCGTCGAAGGCCCCGCTCGGCAGCCTGGTCAGCAGCAGCGCGCCGACCAGCCCGCCGAGCAGCGAGGCGGTGCCCAGGCGCAGCACCCGGCGGCCCTGGTCGGCCAGTTCGCGGCGGTACCCGATCACGCCGCTGAGCGAGCCGGGGACCAGGCCGAAGGTGTTGGAGACGTTGGCGGTGACCGGCGGGAGGCCCACGGCGAGCAGGACCGGGAAGGTGATCAGGGTGCCGGAGCCGACGATGACGTTGATCATCCCGGCGCCGACGCCGGCCACCAGGACGGCGATCGACTCCCAGAGCGTCATGGGTCACCTCTCCTCTCGGTCCTGTCCGAGGGGATCATGCCGGACGGCCCCGCGGCTCTACCAGACCCGCCCACGATTCGGGACGCAGCTCACAACGTGCGCGCGCTCCACCGCCGCCGCACAAGGCCGAGGGCCCGCCGCCTCTCGGCAGCGGGCCCTCGACGGAACTCGGTCCGACCGGCCACTCCGGCTCGGTCACTCCGATCCGGTCACTCCGGGTCGGTCACTCCGGGTCGATCTTCGGGTACTCCCGGGCCGGGTCCACCCGGGGACGGGCGGCGCCCTTCTCGGTGTCCACCGGCCGCGGGCCGGAGGCCGGGTCCAGCGGCACCTGGGTGGCCGCCGGGACCGCCGGGGCCGCCTGCGGAACGGTGGGCGCCGCGACCGCGCCGCCGTTCATCCCGCCGGTCAGGCCGCCGAAGGCGCCGCCGAGGCCCTTGAGCGCGTCGCCGACCTCGCTGGGGATGATCCAGAGCTTGTTGGAGTCGCCCTTGGCCAGCTCGGGCAGCGTCTGGAGGTACTGGTAGGCGAGCAGCTTCTGGTCGGCGTCGCCGTCGTGGATGGCCTCGAAGACCGTCCGGATCGCGGCCGCCTCACCGTCGGCGCGCAGGACCGCGGCCTGTGCCTCACCCTCGGCGCGGAGCACGTCGGCCTGCTTCTCACCCTCGGCCTTGAGGATCTGGGCCTGGCGCTGGCCTTCGGCGGTGAGGATCGCGGCGCGCTTGTCACGGTCGGCGCGCATCTGCTTCTCCATCGAGTCCTGGATGGAGGTCGGCGGCTCGATCGCCTTCAGCTCGACGCGGTTGACCCGGATGCCCCACTTGCCGGTGGCCTCGTCCAGGACGCCGCGCAGACCGGCGTTGATGACCTCGCGCGAGGTCAGGGTGGACTCCAGGTCCATCGAGCCGATGATGTTGCGCAGCGTGGTGACGGTCAGCTGCTCGATCGCCTGGATGTAGCTGGCGACCTCGTACGTCGCGGCCCGGGGGTCGGTCACCTGGTAGTAGATGACGGTGTCGATGTTGACGACCAGGTTGTCCTGGGTGATCACCGGCTGCGGCGGGAACGGCACGACCTGCTCGCGCAGGTCGATCCGGTTGCGGACCCGGTCGATGAACGGGACGACGATGTTCAGCCCTGCGTTGAGCGTCCGGGTGTAGCGGCCGAAGCGCTCCACGATCGCGGCGCTGGCCTGCGGGATGACCTGGATCGTCTTGATCAGCGCGATGAAGGCCACCACGACCAGGACGACCAAAACGATAAGGACGGGTTCCACGGACTCTCCCCTAGACGACCAGGGCGGTCGCGCCCTGGATTTCGACGACGTCGACCTGTTGTCCAGGCTGGTACACCTGGCCCGGGTGGAGCGCGCGGGCCGACCAGATCTCGCCGTTCAGCTTGATCCTCCCGCCCTCCCCGTCGACGGTTTCCGCGACGACCGCGGTGGCGCCCTGGAGCGCCTCGATGCCCATCTTGACCTGCGGCCCGCTACGGAGCTGCCGGTAGGCGATCGGGCGGACGAAGACCACCAGGGCGACCGAGACGGCGACGAAGGTCACGGTCTCGAGCACCACTCCCCCGCCCAGCGCGGCCACGCCGGAGGCGGCCAGCGCCCCGACCGCGAACATGGCGAACTCCGGCATCGCGGTGAGCACCAGCGGTATGCCGAGCCCTGCGGCGGCCAGGAGCCACCAGATCCAGCTGTCCACATGTCCATCCTAGGGAGCGAAGGCCTTCGAAGCGGACAGTTCCCGCAGGTCGAGGGGCGGAAACCGGTCGCGCGTGCGACCGGTTCCCGACGGCCGTCCGGATGAACGACAGGAACGGGCGGACGGGGCCTCAGCCCAGCGGCAGACCCTGCGCCGACCAGCGGTCTCCGTGCCGCTCCAGGGTCAGCGGCAGGCCGAAGCACTTGGAGAGGTTGCGGGCGGTCAGCTCGGTGTCGATCGGGCCGGCCGTGAGCACCTTGCCCTGACGGATCATCAGGACGTGGGTGAAGCCGGGCGCGATCTCCTCGACGTGGTGGGTGACCATCGCCATCGCCGGGGCGAACTCGTCCTGGGCGAGCGCGCCGAGCCGGCGGACCAGGTCCTCGCGGCCGCCGAGGTCCAGGCCGGCGGCGGGCTCGTCGAGCAGCAGCAGCTCGGGGTCGGTCATCAGGGCGCGGGCGATCAGGGTGCGCTTGCGCTCGCCCTCGGAGAGGGTGCCGAACTTCCGGTCGGTGAGGTTGGCCATGCCGAGGCGGTCGAGCAGGGCCAGGGCGCGGGACTCGTCCGACTGCTCGTAGGTCTCCTGCCAGGTGACCGTCATGCCGTACGCGGCGGTGAGGACGGTCTGCAGCACGGTCTGCTCGGCCGGCAGCTTGTCGAACATGGCGGCGCCGGCCAGACCGATCCGGGAGCGCAGCTCGAAGACGTCGATCTCGCCGAGCTTCTCGCCCAGCACCGTGACCTTGCCCGAGGTCGGGAACAGGTACGAGGAGGCGATCTGCAACAGCGTGGTCTTGCCGGCGCCGTTCGGTCCCAGGATGACCCAGCGCTCGCCCTCGGAGATGGACCACGAGACCTGGTCGACCAGCGCGCGCCCCTCCCGGACCACGGATACGTCAACCAGCTCCAGCACGTCGCTCATGCCTATGCCTTCCCCAAAAAACAAGATTCTCGGCCGTCGGTGCGGGCGGCGAGCCTACTCCGGCAGCCGGTGGGCACGGGGTGGGTGCGCCGCACACGCATGGGCAAACCTACGCCACGCGGATGACCGGCGATTCCGTAGGCTGGCCGGATGCTCGTGACTCCAGCCGACAATCCGTACGAAGAGCCCCGTTCGGGGCGGCTCACCGCATGGGGCAACGCCCAGCTGGCGGGCCTGGTGCCGCCGGACGACGCCGCCGCGGCCGTCCTGGGCGCCGACGAGCGCCACCGGGTCACCGGCCTGCCCGGCGACGGGCCCGGCGAGCAGCACGGGCTGACCTGGGCGCTGGGGCGGCTGCGGGTGCTCGGTGTGAAGGGCCTGCGCCTCGCGCTGCCCTCGGCCGGGCACCCGCTCGGACTGACCGGCCCGAAGGCCTTCAACGAGCAGGCCATGCGGGCCGGCGAGGCCGTCCTGGCCGTCGGCGCACCGCTCGGGCTGGTGCCGGAGGTGGAGGAGTACGGGCCGGCCGGCGACCGCTCGGCCACCGTGCTGTGGCGCTGCCATGAGGTCAACGACACACCTCCGGCGGACGTCCCGTCGCTCCACGAGGCCGAGCGCGAGCTGGCGGAGGGGCTGCGGGAGGCGACCATCCTGCTCACCCGCCTCGACGTGGCCGGTGCCGGGCCCGAGGCCCTGCGCGCCCTCGACGCCTACCGCCGGCGCGGCCACAGCGAGCCGCTGGCCCCCGGCTACCCGCCCCGGGCCGTCCGCGTCCTGGAGTCGGCCCGTCAGGTGTCCGCCCTGCTCGCCATCGCCTCCGGCGGGCACGGCGCCGCCGTCAGCGCCTCCGAGATGGCGGCCCGGCAGTCCGTCCTGGCCCCGCTGCGGCGCACCGCCCGGCGCGCCCAGGTGGCCGCCTACAACGCCCTCGTCGACGAGCGGGACGACCGCTGAGCGGAGGGGCACCCCCGGCGCGCTACGCCTCGCGGGTCTCGCCGTGGCGGACGGCCCAGAGTGCCGCCTGGGTGCGGTCGGCCAGGTCCAGCTTCATGAGGATGTTGGACACGTGGGTCTTCACGGTCTTCTCCGACAGGTGGAGGCTGCGGGCGATCTCCCGGTTGGAACGGCCGTCGGCGATGTGGCCGAGCACCTCGCGCTCGCGCTCGGTGAGCGTGCCGCCGCGGCCCTGGGGGGCACGCGGGCTGTCGTCGGAGAGCAGGGCGGCGGCCAGTTCGGGCTGGAGCAGGACGTGGCCGGCGTGCACCGAGCGGATCGCGCCGGCCAGCGCCTCCGGGTCCACGTCCTTGTAGACGTACCCGGCGGCGCCGGCCCGCAGCGCGGGGACCATCGTGCGGTGCTCGGTGAAGCTGGTGACGATCAGGATCCGGGCCCGGCTGCCCTCCCCCTTGAGGGTGCGCAGCGCCTCGATGCCGTCGACGCCGGGCATCTTGAGGTCCATCAGGACGACGTCGGGGTCGAGTTCACGGGCCCGTTCGACGCCCTCCGCCCCGTCGGCGGCCTCCCCGACCACCTCGATGTCGTCCTGGACCTCCAGGAAGGTGCGCAGCCCGCGCCGGACGACCTGGTGGTCGTCGACCAGCAGGACGCGGATCGACGGTGTGCTCTCAGGCACCGGGGACCTCCATCTCGACGAGCGTCCCCCGACCGGGGGCCGACTCCAGGGTGAGCGTGCCGCCGACGGCGGCCGCGCGGTCGCGCATCGAGGCCAGGCCGAGGTGGCGGCCGGCCCGTCGGACGGACTCCGGGTCGAAGCCGCGCCCGTCGTCGTGCACCCGCAGCACGGCGCCGCGCGCGGGCGTCCCGGCCAGGGTGACGGTGACCCGGCGGGCGCCGGAGTGGCGCAGCGCGTTGTGCAGCGCCTCCTGGGCGACCCTCAGCAGCGCGGCCTCCTGGGCGGGCGGCAGCGCCCGGACGCCGTCGGCGGCGAAGGCGACGTCGGCGGTGTGCGCCCGGTCGAGGACCTGCACCTGGGAGGCGAGGGTGGCGCTGAGCCCGTCCTCCTCCAGGGCGGCGGGGCGCAGCTCCACGACGACGGCGCGCAGTTCGTCGGCGGCCTCGGCGGCCAGCCGGGCGACCTCGGCGAGTTCGGCGCGGGCCCGGGCCGGGTCGCGGTCGACGAGCTTGGCGGCCGCCTTGGCCGTGAGGCGGAGCGAGAAGAGCTTCTGCGAGACGGCGTCGTGCAGGTCGTGGGCGATCCGGGCCCGCTCGCCGGCCAGCGTGAGCTCGCGGCTGCGCTCGTACAGCCGGGCGTTGGACAGGGCGAGGCCGGCGTGCGCGGCGAGGATCCGCAGCAGTTCCTCGTCGTGGTCGGTGAACTGGCCGCCGCCGCGCTTGTTGGCGAGGAAGATGACGCCCATCACCTGCGGCTCGTCCTCGGCCGCGTCGGTGTCCAGGATCGGCATGCCGAGGAAGGCGTCCATGTCGGGGTGGGCCTCGGGCCACCCCTCGAAGGCGGGCGCCTTGCGGACGTCCACCAGCCGGGTGGGGCCGGTCTCGTGCAGCATCGCGGCGAGCACGCCGTGCTGCCGGGGCAGCGGGCCGATCGCCCGCCACTGCTCGTCGGTGACGCCGTCGACGACGAACTGGGCGAAGCCGCCGTGGTCGTCGGGCACGCCGAGGGCGGCGTACTCGGCGCCGAGCAGGCCGCGGGCGGAGGCGGTGATGCGGCGCAGCACCTCGCGGACCTCCAGGTGCCGGCTCATGGCGAGCAGCGCCTGGCTGACGGCCTCGATCCCGGCCAGGCACGGTTCGCAGGCGGGCAGCGGGCCGTGGGGGGCCGCGTGGTCTCCGGTGGTGCTGGGCATACGGCCAAACTACCGCCGCCGTGACGGCCGCCGCGTCCGTCCCCGGCCGCCCCGGGCCCGGGTCCGGGGACCTAGGACCCGCGCCCCGGGAGGGCCCGCCCGGAAACGCGGAGGGGCGGCCCTCCCGGGTGGGAGGACCGCCCCTCGGACTGCCGTCCGCGACGTCGGGGAAGGGGTCAGCCCTTCTGCATGACCTCGGGCTCGTGCCGGCGCTGGAGCCGGGTGACGAGGACGCCGATGACGACCGAGATGGCCACCAGCACGCCCGCGTCGATCGCCCACTGGGCGACGCTGTGCTTCCAGAGCGGGTCGTAGTTGGGGTTCTGGAAGTCCTTGTTCCAGGGGCCCATGAGCGTGGACAGGTCCAGCGTGGTGGACACGATGCCGGTGCCCCAGCGGGCCGGCATCAGCCAGGCGACCTGCTCCAGGCCGGGCTTGCTGAAGATCTGGAAGAGGCAGCCGGTGAAGACGACCTGGACGATGGCGAACATGACCAGCAGCGGCATGGTCTTCTCGGCGGTCTTCACCAGCGCGGAGATCATCAGGCCGAACATCATCGCGGCGAAGCTGAGCAGGATCATGCCGACGGTCATCTCGACGATCGGCAGGTTCTTGACGAGCAGGCCGTGCTCGGGGAGCTTGCGCGGCAGGAAGCCGACGGCGGAGATGATCGCGCCCTGGATCACGCTGAAGAAGCCCAGCACGATGATCTTGGACATCATGTACGCCGAGCGGGAGAGCCCGGTGGCCCGTTCCCGTTCGTAGATCGCCCGTTCCTTGATCAGCTCGCGGACCGAGTTGGCCGCTCCGGAGAAGCAGGCGCCGATCGCCAGGATCAGCAGGATCGTCGCGGCCCCGTTGTTGAGGTGGAGCTGGGTGTTCGGGTTGGGCGCGAGCCCCGGTTCGTTGGGGATCAGCACGCTGACCGCGCCGATCACCGCGGGCAGCAGCACCGACAGGGCCAGGAAGCCGCGGTCCGAGGCGAGCACCGACATGTAGCGGCGCATCAGGGTCCACAGCTGCGAGCCCCAGCTCTGCGGCTTGGGCGGCTTGACGGCCTCCTGGGCGACCTGGACGTGCTGCACCTCGCCCGCCTCGACGGTCGGGGCGGAGTACTGCTGGTAGTGCACCGAACCGCGGTAGCGGCCGGCCCAGTCGTGGTCCGGGTAGTTCTCGAAGGCCTGGAAGACGTCCGCCCAGGTCTCGTACCCGAAGAAGTGCAGCGCCTCGTCCGGCGGGCCGAAGTAGGCCACCGAGCCGCCCGGCGCCATCACCAGCAGCCGGTCGCAGAGCGCGAGTTCGGCCACCGAGTGGGTGACGACCAGGATCGTGCGGCCGTCGTCGGCCAGGCCGCGCAGCATCTGCATGACCTCGCGGTCCATGCCCGGGTCGAGGCCCGAGGTGGGCTCGTCCAGGAAGATCAGCGAGGGCTTGGTGAGCAGCTCCAGGGCGACCGAGACGCGCTTCTGCTGGCCGCCGGAGAGCGCGGTGATCTTGTTGTCGGCGCGCTTGTCGAGGCGCAGCTCGTACAGCACCTCGTCGATCCGGGCCTCGCGCTCCTTCGCCTCGGTGTCCCCGGGGAAGCGCAGCCGGGCCGCGTACTTGAGGCCCTTCCGGACGGTGAGCTCGCGGTGCAGGATCTCGGACTGCGGCACCAGGCCGATGCGCGAGCGGAGTTCGGCGAACTGCTTGTAGAGGTTGCGGCCGTCGTACAGCACCTCGCCGCGGTCGGCCGGGCGGTAGCCGGTGAGGGCGCGCAGCAAGGTCGACTTGCCGGAGCCGGACGGGCCGATGACGGCCACCAGGGACTTCTCCGGGACGCCGAAGCTGACGTCGTCGAGCAGGACCTTCTTGCCGCCCTTGTGGTCGACCTCGACGGTCAGGTGGCGGGCGGAGAAGGAGACGGCGCCGGTGTCGACGAACTCCTGCAGCTGGTCGCCGACCAGGACGAAGCCGGAGTGGCCGACCGTCAGCCGGTCCTGCGGGCCCATCAGCTGACGCTGCACCCGCTGGCCGTTGAGGAAGATGCCGTTGTGGCTGCCGAGGTCGACGATCTCGTAGCGGCCGTCCGGGAGCTGGCGCAGCTCGGCGTGGTGGCGGGAGACCTGGAGGTCGGACACCACGATGTCGTTGTCGAGCGCGCGGCCGATCCGGACGGTGCGCATCGCCGAGGTCAGGTTGCGGATGATGGTCGGCTGCGGCCCGCCGTCGTGCGGCGGGGGCGGGAAGCCCTGCTGCGGGAAGCCGCCGTGCTGGGGCTGGGGCTGCTGCTGCGGGGCCGGCCGGTCCTGCGGCGGCGCGTACTGCTGCTGCGGGAACGGCGGCTGGGCCTGCGGCTGGCCGGGCCAGGCCTGCTGCGGCTGCTGCTGGTACGGGTCGTGCTGCGGCCAGCCCTGCTGCGGGGCGGGCTGCTGGGGCGTGGGCACCGGGCCGCGGCTGGTGGCGGCCTCGTGCATCGGGGTGGCCTGCGGGGCCGCGGCGTGCGGGGCGGCGGCCTGGGCGGGCGCGGAGAAGCCGAGCCGGGGGCCGTTCTCCGGGTTGCCCAGGTTCACCACGGCACCGGGGAACAGCTGGGCCTGGAGGGTGCGGGCGCCGGCCACGTACGTTCCGTTGGTGCTGCCGTGGTCGTCCAGCTGCCAACCGCTGCCGTTGAAGCCGATGGTCCCGTGCTGCCAGGAGACCCTCGCGTCGTCGAACGTGAAGTCCGACTGCGGGTTTCGCCCGATGGTGTAGGACCGCCCGGGCTCCAGAGTCCGCTGCTGTCCGTTGATCTCGATGACGAGTTGCGGCACTGCTCGCCTGCCCCGCTCTCTCGGTTCCCCCGAATTGTGGCCCCGGCCGGGGCCGCGATGTTCCTGTGACTGCCGGGGGAATCATTCCAGCCCGCCGACCGCCGGTGAAAGTCGGCCCGGGCGACTGTGACCAGGCTGCTACCGAGCCCGGACCTGCGGCGTCCCGCGAGGTGGGACGGGTGCTCCCGGGCCCTCGGGCGCCCGGTAGCGTGGGAGGCACCATGAACGCATCGCCCCTGGCCGCTGAGCCCCTCCCCGCCGCCCAGCACCGGACCGCGGACGAGCGCACCCTGCTCGTCAAGGTGTTCGGCAAGGACCGTCCCGGCATCACCGCCGGCCTCTTCACGACGCTGGCCGGTTTCGGCGTCGACGTCATCGACATCGAGCAGGTCGTCACCCGTGGGCGCATCACGCTGTGCGCCCTGGTCACCCCGCCCACCGCACCCGGCGCCGAGGGCGGGCTGCGGGCCACCGTCCACCGCTGGGCCGACGAGCAGAAGCTCCAGGCCGAGATCCTCTCCGGCATCGGTGACAACCGGCCGCGCCGTGAGGGCCGTTCGCACGTCACGGTGCTCGGCAACCCGCTGACCGCCGCCGCCGTCTCCGCGCTCACCTCCCGGATCACCGCCTCGGACGGCAACATCGACCGTGTCTTCCGGCTCGCCAAGTACCCGGTGACGGCGGTCGAGCTGGCCGTCTCCGGTGTGGCCACCGACGAGCTGCGGGCCGCGCTGGCCCAGGAGGCGGCCACCCAGCGGGTGGACGTCGCGGTGGTCGCCGCCGGTCTGGAGCGCCGGGCCAAGCGCCTGGTGGTCATGGACGTCGACTCCACGCTCATCCAGGACGAGGTGATCGAGCTGTTCGCCGCCCACGCGGGCTGCGAGGAGGAGGTCGCCGCGGTGACGGCGGCGGCGATGCGCGGGGAGCTGGACTTCGCCGAGTCGCTGCGGGCCCGGGTGGCGCTGCTGGCCGGGCTGGACGCCTCGGTGACCGAGAAGGTGCGCGCCGAGGTCCGCTTCACGCCGGGCGCGCGCACCCTGATCCGTACGCTCCAGCGCCTCGGCTACCAGGTCGCGGTGGTGTCCGGCGGCTTCACCCAGGTCACCGACCACCTGGTGGAGCAGCTGGGGCTGGACTTCGCGGCCGCGAACACCCTGGAGGTGGTGGACGGCCGGTTCACCGGCCGGGTGGTCGGCGAGATCGTGGACCGGGCGGGCAAGGCCCGCTGGCTGGCCCGCTTCGCCGAGCAGGCGAAGGTGCCGCTGGAGCAGACGGTGGCGATCGGCGACGGCGCCAACGACCTGGACATGCTGAACGCGGCCGGCCTCGGGGTGGCGTTCAACGCCAAGCCGGTGGTGCGGGAGGCCGCCGACACCGCGGTGAACGTGCCGTTCCTGGACACCGTGCTGTACCTGCTGGGCATCACCCGCGAGGAGGTCGAGGCCGCCGACGCGCTGCACGGCACCCCGACCGAGTAGGGCCCGCCCGGCGGCCGATGGAGTGAGGCGGCCGCCCGGAGAGGGCCTGTGGACGTACCAGAGGGGCGCGCGGATTCGATCCGCGCGCCCCTCGTGTACGGTCCCGCGGTCAGTCCTGCGGCGTGTGGTACGAGACCAGCTGGGCCACGCCCGGCTCGACGCCCTTCCAGGAGCCGCTGAAGCTGAGCACCGCGACCGCCGCCGTCGGGAAGCCCCCGAGGCGCAGCCGCTCCAGCGCGTCCGGATCGCCCGCGTCCCCGGCCAGCACCTGGGTCAGCCCCAGCACGCCCGGGTTGTGGCCGACCAGCACCACGTCCGCGTACTCCTCCGGGGTCTCCTGGAGGACGGCGATGATCTCCCCGGGGCTGGCCTCGTAGACCCGCTCCTCGTACACCGTCCGGAGCGGCCGCTGCGGCAGCTCGTGCACCGCCAGCTTCCAGGTCTCACGGGCGCGCAGCGCGGTCGAGCAGAGCACGTAGTCGGGGCTGATGCCGGAGTCGACCAGCCAGCGGCCGGCGTCCGGGGCCTGGTGACGGCCCCGGTCGGCCAGCGGCCGGTCGTGGTCGTCCACGCCGTTCGGCCAGTCGGCCTTGGCATGGCGGAGAACGATGATCCTGCGGGGCGTGTCGGCGCTCATACCCAGCAAGCTTGGCAGAAAAGCGGCCCGGCGGCGCGATGCCCCGGGATGCCGCCACTCCGAGGGACGACCCGTGTCACCATGCCCCGTTCACCGGGGCGTCAGCCGGCGTACGGCCGTCCGTCAGCCCATCGTGGCGGCGACGGTGGCGATGATCGACACCAGCACCGCGATGGCGGCGAAGGCGAGGGCGATGCGGCCGAGCTGCTTGCGGCCGTCGGTGGGGTTGGGATCGAGAACGGGCATGTCCGGAAGTCTCCCACTCCGAACACGCCCGCCGTCCGCCGACCCCGCCCCCCTTGGCCGGGTCTTGACCCGCCCGTCGGGGCCCGGCCCTCCCCGCGCGTCCTCACACCCCCGGCGGGGGCGTCACGCCGCGGCCCGCTCCACCGGGTGCACCGCCTCGTCCTCGATGTGCCGGGCCCGCGCCGCGCGCAGGCCGAACAGCATCTGCGGCACCAGCAGCAGCGACAGGAAGCCCAGCGGCCAGTACCACTCGCCGGTGGCCCCGTAGAGCCAGCCGACCAGGATCGGGCCCGGGATGGACACCAGGTAGCCGATGCCCTGGGCGAAGGCGGAGAGCTGCGCGACCCCGCCCGCGGACCGGGCCCGCAGTCCGATCATGGTCAGCACCAGCGGGAAGGCGCAGTTGGACAGGCCCAGCAGGACCGCCCAGAGCCAGGCGCCCCCGGCCGGGGCGATCGCCAGGCCGGCGTACCCGGCGATGCCGCAGCAGGCCAGCAGCACCACGAACAGCCGCTGGTCGCCGCGGCGGGCGGCCAGGTTGGGCAGCACGAAGGAGACCGGCACGCCGATCACCATGGTGACCGCGAGCAGCACGCCGGTGGTGCCCTCGCCGATGCCGGCGTCCTGGAAGATCTGCGACATCCAGCCCATGACCACGTACGCGCCGGTGGCCTGGAGGCCGAAGTACCCGGCCAGCGCCCAGGCGGTCCGGCTGCGGGTGATCGGCAGCCGGACGGGGGCGGCGGCGCCGCCGGCCCGCTCGCCGCGCTCCCGCTTGGCGATCAGCACGAACAGCCAGAGCACCAGGGCGAGCGCCCCCAGGACGGCCCAGACGCCCAGGCCGTAGCGCCAGTCGCCGCCGAGCGACTTGGTCAGCGGCACGGTGACGGCGGCGGCCAGCGCGGTGCCGGCGGACAGCGCCATCGAGTAGAGGCCGATCATCGGCCCGACCCGGTCCGGGAAGTACCGCTTGATCACCACCGGCAGCAGCACGTTGGAGACCGCCACCCCGGCCAGGGCGAGGGCGGTGAGCAGCAGGAACACGGCGGTGCCGCCGGCGAACGAGCGGGCCAGCACGCCCGCCGTGATGGCGCCCATGCCCGCCGTGACGACCGCGATCGGACCGATCCGACGGGCCGCCGCGGGCGCGGCGAAGCCGAACAGCCCGAAGCAGAGCGACGGGACGGCGGTGAGCAGCCCGGCGAGCGTCGGGTTCATCCCGAGGTCGTCGCGGACCTGCTTGAGCAGCGGCCCGAGGCTGGTGACCACGGGGCGCAGGTTGAAGGCGGCGGCGGCGATCGCGACGGCGAACAGCACGCCGAGGTACTTGGCGGAGCCGGAGGCGGCGGGCCGCTCTTCGGTCGGCGGCCGGCTCTCGGTCCGGGAGGAAGCGGTGGTGTCTGCTGCGGGCATAGAGAGCATCATAGAATGATGGGATGAATTGATGCACCTTGGAATTGGCATGATGTGCCGACCGTTCATCCACCGGCCACCTCCCACCCAGGCCCCACCCGAGCCGTAGCCGCAAGGAGTCCCCCGTGGCGCTGTCCTCGCCGAGGCGCACCCCGCTGTCCGACCAGGTGATCGCACAGCTGCGTGCCCAGATCACTTCCGGGGAGTGGCCGGTCGGCTCGCGCATCCCCACCGAGGCCGCCCTGGTCGAACAGCTCGGCGTCGCCCGCAACACCGTCCGCGAGGCCGTCCGCGCCCTCGCCCACAACGGGCTGCTCGACATCCGCCAGGGCTCCGGCACGTACGTGCTGGCCACCAGCGAGCTGGCCGGCGTGATGCACCGCCGCTTCGCCGACGCCGGCCAGGACCAGGTCGCCGAGCTGCGGGCGGCCCTGGAGACCTCGGCCGCGGGCCTCGCCGCCCACCGCCGCACCCCGCGCGACCTGGAGCTCCTGGACGGCGCCCTGGCCCGCCGGGAGGCCGCCTGGCACTCCGGCGACGCCGAGGACTTCGTCCAGGCCGACGCCGCCTTCCACCAGGCCGTGGTGGCCGCCGCCCACAACGACGTCCTGCTCGCCGTCTACGCCGACCTCGGCGAGGTCACCCGCGAGCACCTGCGGCACGACGTCGGCCCCGAGCTGATCGCCGAGCGCTACATCGGCCACCACACCATCCTGGAGGCCATCCGGGACGGCGACGCCCAGCGCGCCTCCGTCGAGGCCGGCCGCGCCATCGGCGCCTGCCGCACCGCGGACGTCTGACCGCGCCGGCGTCCACCCGGAACGCCGCTGCCCGGCACCCCCGCGAGGGAGGGCCGGGCAGCGGCGTACGGGCGGAGCGTCAGGCGCCGATGGCGTGCAGACCGCCGTCGACGTGGATGATCTCGCCGGTGGTCTTCGGGAACCAGTCCGACAGCAGCGCGACGATGCCGCGGCCGGCCGGCTCCGGGTCGCTCAGGTCCCACTTCAGCGGGGAGCGGTGGTTCCAGGTGTCGGCCAGGTCGCCGAAGCCCGGGATGGACTTGGCGGCCATCGAGCCGATCGGACCGGCCGAGATCAGGTTGCAGCGGATGTCCCGGTCGCCCAGGTAGCGCGCCAGGTAGCGGTTGGTCGACTCCAGGGCGGCCTTGGCCGGGCCCATCCAGTCGTACTGCGGCCAGGCGTACTGCGCGTCGAAGGTCAGGCCGACCACCGAGCCGCCGTCCTGCATCAGCGGCAGCAGCGCCGTGGTCAGCGACTTCAGCGAGTACGCCGAGACGTGCATCGCGGTGGCCACGGACTCCCACGGGGTGTCCAGGAAGTTGCCGCCCAGCGCGTCCTGCGGGGCGAAGCCGATCGAGTGGACGATGCCGTCCAGGGTCGGCAGGTGCTCGCGGACCTGGTCGGCGATGCCGGCCAGCTGCTCCGGGTTGGAGACGTCCAGCTCCAGCACCTTGACCGGCTTCGGCAGCTTCCGGGCGATCCGCTCGGTCAGGCTCGGGCGCGGGAAGGCGGTGAGGATGATCTCCGCGCCCTGCTCCTGCGCGAGCTTGGCGGTGTGGAAGGCGATGGAGGACTCCATCAGCACACCGGTGATCAGGATCCGCTTGCCTTCGAGGATTCCACTCATGATCAGTGACCCATGCCCAATCCGCCGTCGACGGGAATGACGGCTCCAGTGATGTACGCGGCCTCGTCCGACCCGAGGAACCGCACGGTGGAGGCGACCTCTGCGGGCGCCGCGTAGCGGCCCAGCGGCACGCCCGCGACGATCTCCGCGCGGCGCTCGTCACTGAGCACGGCGGTCATGTCGGTGTCGACGAAGCCGGGGGCGACCACGTTGACGGTGATGTTGCGCGGGCCGAGCTCGCGCGCCAGCGACCGGGCGAAGCCGACCAGGCCGGCCTTGGAGGCGGCGTAGTTGGCCTGGCCCGGGGAGCCGGACAGGCCCACCACGGACGAGATCAGCACAACGCGGCCCTTCCTGGCGCGCATCATCAGCTTGGACGCGCGCTTGACCACCCGGAAGGTGCCGGTCAGGTTGGTGTCCACGACGGAGGTGAAGTCCTCCTCGGACATGCGCAGCATCAGCGTGTCCTTGGTGATGCCCGCGTTGGCGACCAGCACCTCGACCGCGCCGTGCTTCTGCTCGATCTCGGTGAAGGCGGCGTCGACCTGCCCGGCGTCCGTGATGTCGCAGCGCACCGCGAGGACGTCGTACTTGGCCAGCGCCTCGGGCACCTCGCCCGAGCGGCTGGTGATGGCCACCTTGTCGCCCGCTTCGGCGAAGGCCTGGGCGATCGCGAGGCCGATGCCCCGGTTTCCTCCGGTGACGAGAACCGAGCGGCTCAACGATCCACCTCTCTCCGTGAGTGAGCGCGTACGTCGGAATGCGTACGCAGTGTGACGCTATCGGGCGGTCGGCGACGGCGGCGCATCGGTCTCCCACAGCGCCGCCCCGGCGGATCTGTCGCAATCCGACAATCCGTACCCGTCCGTGCCGTCCCGGCGACGGAGACCGCCCAGGCCCGGGCGCTGCCCGGATCGGGGCGACTGTACGGGAACAACACGGGCGGGCGCACCCGTTGCCCCCGTGGTGCAGGGCCGGCCCGGGACCGGCCGTACCGATCCCCGACCATCCCGGCGAGCGACGAAGGCAGAGCGGATGACCAAGGCACGGCCCGGGAGCACCCACCGACGCGGACGACTGCTGGCCCTCACCGCCCTGGCGGCCGGCCTGGGCGCGACCGCCTGGTCGCTGCGCGACCTGCCGGCGGCGTTCGGGCGACGGCCGGACGGCGAGCGCGAGGAGCGGGTGCGCAACTCCCCGCAGTACCGCGACGGCGTCTTCCACAACGCGCCCTCCGCG
>NZ_LFVW01000218.1:0-17310 GCF_001182915.1 Kitasatospora sp. MY 5-36 | reverse complement strand
CCATCTGCTGCCACCCGTCCTGGCCCGGCTCGCCGAGCGCCACCCCGGGCTCGGCACCCGGGTCCGGATCGTCCGGGAGCTCGGCCGGGGCAGCGCCGGGGAGGTCGCCGACGGGCGCGCCGACCTCGGGCTGGCAACGCTCGACGCGGGCGGCCCGCCGCCCGTCCCGGGCCTGGTCGCGGTGCGACTGTACGAGGAGTCGTACGCGCTCGCGCACCCGCAGGGCCACCCGGCGCCGCGCGAACTCCCGCTGGTCGACTGGGACGAGAACTGCGGCTCGTACACCCGGGACTGGTGGCAGCGGCAGGACTGGATCCCGCCCGCGACCGTGGACGTGGAGGACGACACGGTGGCCGTCTCGCTGGTCGCCCAGGGCCTCGGCATGGCGATCATGCCCCGGACCGCCCTGCTCGGCGCCCCGGCCGGCCTCGCCGTCACCGACCTCGGGCCGCGGCCGCCCAGCCGCTCCGTCGGGTACGTCACCACGCCCGAGCTGGCCGGGACGGCCGCCGTCCGGGCGCTGATCCGGGAACTGCGCGAACTGCCGCTGCCCGCCGGGCTGGTGGCGGCCCGGCCCTCGGCGGCGGCGCGTCCTTCGGCACCGGCCGGGGCTCCGGAAGAGGCCCCGGCCCCGGCGGCCGCTCAGCCCCCGACGGCCTCCCGGAGCCTGCGGAACTCCTCGGCCAGCCCGTCCAGGGTGTAGTGGGCGTTGAGGCCGCTGGGGTTCGGCAGCACCCACACCTCGGTGTCGCCGATGCCCTCCGGCTGCCGCCCGAGCGGGGCCCGGCGCTGCCCGAAGGCCGTCCGGTAGGCGCCGATGCCGAGCACGGCCAGGGCGCGCGGGCGCAGCCGCAGCACCCGCTCGCGCAGCGCGGCGCCGCCCTCGCGCAGCTCCTCGGTGGTCAGCTCGTCCGCCTTGGCGGTGGCGCGCGGGGCGACGTTGGTGATGCCCAGCCCGAGCGCGAGCAACTCCCGCTGCTCGTCCGGGCGGTACTGGCGCCCGGTGAAGCCGGAGCGGTGCAGGGCGGGCCAGAAGCGGTTGCCCGGGCGGGCGAAGTGGTGGCCGGTGGCACCGGACCACAGGCCCGGGTTGATGCCGCAGAACAGCACCCGCAGCCCGGGCCCGGAGACGTCCGGGATGGTGCTGTCCTTGGCGGCCAGCAGCTGCTCGGCGGTGGGCTTCATCGGTGCGCTCGGATTCACCCGGCCAAGTCTGCCGTGCCCTTGGCGGGGGCCTCCGTCCGGGCCGTGCCCTCGGCCGGGGCCTCGGTCGCGTCCTCGGCCGTCGCCTCCGCCCGGACCGGGGCCGGGGCCGCGAGCGGGGCCGAGGCCCTGGCCGCCCGGCGGTCGCGCAGCCGGCGCAGGCCGAACACCACCGCGGCCGCGTACGCCCAGCCGACGAAGACGTCGATGATGAAGTGCTCCGCGCCGTACACCAGGGTGAAGGTCATCGCGAGCGGGTAGGCGACCAGCACCGCCCGCAGCCAGCGCTTGGCGGTGGGCCAGAAGAAGAACAGCAGCATCGCCGGGTAGGCGGAGTGCAGCGAGGGCATCGCGGCGACGTCGTTGGCGAACTGGCTGCCGTTCTCCAGCAGCGAGTCGGCCTGCGGCAGCCCGCTCACCGAGATCACCTCCCAGACCACCCGGGACAGGTGCGGCAGGTTGCCCTCCTGGGCGACCAGCCACGGCGGGTCGGCCGGGTAGAGGAGGTAGGTGGCGAAGCCCGCGAAGGTGAGCGTCAGGTAGGCGGCGAGCAGCTGGCGGAAGCGCTGGTGGGCGCGCCGCCAGAGCACCGCGAGCAGCAGGAAGACGACGAAGAAGTGCGAGAGGTAGACGGCCACCGCGGCGTAGTCGTACCAGTGCGGCGAGCCGGCGGTGTAGAGGGCGTGCTGGAGCCGGACGGTCCAGGTCTCGCCGAAGCCGAGCACCTCGTCGAAGCGCAGCTGCGGCAGCCAGTGCGGGGCCCACGGGGTGTGCGCGCCGTAGCCGCGCAGCAGCGAGTACGTCCACACCACGGCCATCACCGGGACCCAGTCGCGCAGGACCAGGAGGAAGCCGCGGGGGCCGTGCCCGCTGTGCACGGCGCCGGTCAGCAGGGCGGCGATCAGCCAGAGGAACAGCACGTCGTTGGCGGCGGGGATGCCCTCGGTGCGCAGGAACCAGAGGAGGCACGTCAGGTAGAGCGGCCAGGCCAGCCATCGGAGTCTCGACCAGCCCGTCACGCGGGGGCGGGGCGGAGGCACCGGGCGCGGCTGCCCGGCCCGCACGTCGTGCGGGGCCGGGGAGAGGGTCTTGGTCATGCGCACTGAAACTAGCAACCCAAACTTGGAGGTCTCTGGGTGAAATATGACCGGATCGTAAGAACGTCCGACCCGGTCGTCACCCGGTTCGACACACGGTCAGGCACCGGAAGGCGCCCTCGGGCACCTGCGGACACCGTCGGGCGCCTTCCGGCACCGTCCGGCGGCCTCAGGACACGATGCCCAGCTCGTGCGGGGTGTTGTTGAAGCGGCGGCCGCCGGCCGGGGTGACGGTGACGATGTCCTCGATCCGCACCCCGAACCGGCCGGGCAGGTAGATCCCGGGCTCGATGGAGAAGCACATGCCGGGCACCAGCGGCCGCTCCTCGCCCTCGACCAGGTACGGAGGTTCGTGCGTGGTGGTGCCGATGCCGTGGCCGGTGCGGTGGATGAAGTACTCGCCGTACCCGCCCTCGGTGATCACCCGGCGGGCGATCCGGTCGATCTCCTGGCAGCTGACACCGGGCCGGACCGCCTCGAAGGCGGTCTGCTGGGCCAGCCGGACCAGCTCGTGCACCGTCCGCACCTCGTCCGGGACGTCCGGGCCGACGTGCACGGTCCGGGTGGTGTCGGAGCCGTAGCCGTCCTTGAGACCGCCGAAGTCCAGCACCACCGTGTCACCCGTACGGATGACCCGCTCACCGGCCTCGTGGTGCGGGTCGGCGCCGTTCGGGCCGGAGCCGACCACGGTGAAGTCGACCTGGCTGTGCCCGTACTGGATGAGCAGCGCGCCGAGGTCGGCGGCCACGTCGGTCTCCCGGCGGCCGGCGAAGGGGACCTCCAGGATGCCCCGGTAGGCGGCGTCCGCCGCGCCGCCGGCCGAGGCCAGCCGCTCCAGCTCCTCGGTGTCCTTGACGGCGCGCAGCATCGGCAGGCTGTCGGTGAGCGAGGTGAAGGAGACGCCGGGCAGCGCGGCCTGGAAGCCGAGCAGGTGCAGGGCCCAGGTGTTGTCGGAGACGCCGTACCGGCCGGCCGGGTCGAGCAGCGGGCCCGCGGTGGCGAACGGGTCCTCGCCGTCGGACCAGTCGAGCAGCCGGACGGCCGGGGCGCCGACCGCCTTCTCGGCGTCCGGACGCTCCAACTTGGGCACCACCAGGGTGGGTTCGCGTCCGGCCGCGAGCACGAGGGCGGTCAGCCGCTCGGTGATCGCGGTGGGCGAGTAGCCGCACAGGTAGGCCAGGTCGGGGCCGGGGGCGACGACCAGGCCGGCCAGTCCGGCGGCGGTCGCCTCGGCGGTGGCACGGGTCATCCGGTCGGTGTGGTCCTGCACGGTGAAGGGGCGGGGCACGGCGGTTCCTCCTCTGGGCCGGACGGGCTCTGCTGAGCCTCCGTCGCGTCAACTCCATCACTTCCGGGAGGAGTTGGTGAAGCCCTCGGGGGAGCCCCGGCGGGCCGGCGCGGTTCCGGCGGGTCCGGCGCTCCCCGCCGGGGGCCGCCGCGGCCCCCGGCGGAGGCCGGTCCTGCCGGTCCTGTTGGTCCTGCCGGTCCTGCTGGTGCGATCGGCGGGGTCGGTGCGATCGCTCCTGCCGACAGCCGGAGCACCAGCGCCGGGACGAGGCCGAGCAGGGTGCGGGCCGGCCCGCGGAGCGCCAGGGCCGGTGCGGCGGCGGCCGTCCGGCTCGGCGGGGGTCTGTCCGGCGCATGCATGCGGTCCTCCTCCGTACGGCCCCGGCCGGGAGCGCCCGACCGCGCGGGAGCCGGGGGAGGGGTCGGGAAGAGAGGCCGTACCCGGCCAGTCCACCGGGGCGCCGCGGCCGCCGCATGCCGCGAGCACCCGAGCGGGTGACCGGCGGCAGGACCGGAGGAGCCGCGGCCGACGGCGCGATCCGGGCCCCGCGGACCGGCCGCGGACCGCTCCAAAGGCCCCGCAGCCTGCTCTACGGTCTCCGACCGGGCACGGAATCATAAATTCCGGGCCGACTGTCGGTGCGGTGGGACACCATGGCCGCCATGTCCTATGAACTCCAGGCGCTGATAGGAACACGGGAGCTGCTGACGGTGGCGGCCGCGGAGGTTCCGGCGGCCCGGGTGGTGCCCTTGGCACAGGGGCTGGCGATGATCCCGGTCACCTCCGCCGTCCTCGCCGCGCTCCAGGGGGACGGCAGCGTGCGCAAGCCGCGCGGCGGGGCCGGGTTCGGCTGGCACTCGGACGGCTTCGAACTCCGGCTGGCCGCCTGGTCGAAGGCCGGCCCGATCGCCTGCGTCGAGGCCGAGTACTTCGGCGGCAGCGGCACCCAGCGCGCCGCCGTCTGGGCGGACGGCGCGGTCACCCTCGGCCCGCTCACCATCGGCGAGTTCGAGCCCGCCCCGGTCGACGGCACCCCGATCTCCCACGTCCTGCGACGGATCGGTGCGCGCACCGAGGAGGGCCGGGCGGACGAGTTCGAGTCGGTCGGCCTGGGCCGGCACCGCAGCACCGCCGGCTGGGCGGAGTCGACCGGCTGACCCGACCCCCGCGCCCCACCGCCCGTCGGCCCCGCCGCCCGCCCCGGCCCCGCCGACGCGAACGGCCCCGCCCCCGAAAGCGGGGAGCAGGGCCGCGCCGTCGTCCGTCGAACCGGCCGACCGGAGGGTCAGCGGTAGTTCACGTACTGGATCGCGAAGTCCAGGTCCTTGCCCTTGAGCAGGGCCTGCACGGCCTGGAGGTCGTCGCGGCTCTTCGAGCTGACGCGCAGCTCGTCGCCCTGGACCTGCGCCTTGACGCCCTTCGGGCCCTCGTCACGGATGATCTTCGCGACCTTCTTCGCGTCCTCCGTGGTGATGCCCTCCTTGACGTTGGCGAAGATCTTGTACTCCTTGCCGGACAGCTGGGGCTCGTTGGCGTCCAGGGCCTTCAGCGACAGGCCGCGCTTCACGAACTTGGTCTGGAGGATGTCGAGTACGGCGCGCACGCGCTCCTCGCCGTTCGCCTTCATCTCGATCTTCTCGCCCGAGCGGCTGATCTCGGCGCCCACGTTCTTGAAGTCGAAGCGCGTCGCGATCTCGCGGGAGGTCTGGTTGATCGCGTTGTCGACCTCCTGCCACTCGACCTTCGAGACGATGTCGAAACTGGAGTCGGCCATGGGTATTGGTCTCCTTGATGCTCTGGTCTTCACTGGCACGGGCCCGCCCCTCGGGGGCGCCCGCGACCCCAGCCTATCCAGCGCCACACCGGCCCCGCCCGTAGCGGGCGCCCGCGGTTTCTTGATCGTCGCGTGATCTATCGAGTGGCGGAGCACCCCCCGGCATCGGGTATGGTTTACCAAGTCGAACGGGGTGAACACCCCGGGAAACGAAGATCCTGGCTGGTTGCCCGAGCGGCCAAAGGGAGCAGACTGTAAATCTGTCGCGCAAGCTACGCAGGTTCGAACCCTGCACCAGCCACAGGATAGAGAAACAGCCCCCGATCTGCGGAAACGCGGATCGGGGGCTGTTTCGTTTTGCCCGGGCGGCCTTGCCGGGGGCAGGGGAGCGGGGAGTCGGGAGGGCGGGTGTCGGGCCGACTTATTGCACATTGCTTGCAATTACGGGTACCAGGCAGCAGAGTGGGGCCCGGGGGTGGGAGTCCTTCGACAGAGCTGATCGTCTTCCCAGCCGGCGACCGCCGGGACAAACGGCTCGCCCCACCCCCGCCAACAGCCACCCGACGGAGGCCGACGCGGCGTGACGGCCGCGTCAAGGGCGCGTCAAGGCCGCTCGTGGCGGCGTCAGGAACGCGTAGGGGCCCGGCGGGCGATGGGCGCGCGGACCGCAGGATCGGAGCAACTACCGACTGCGGAGGTCCCGTCCGATGTCCAGCGCCATCACCACCCCGGCCGTCACGGCCGACTCCGAGCCGCCTGGCATCGGCGCGGGAGACGAGCGGCACCGGCTCAGCGCGCTCGGCGGGCTGGCCGCGCTCTCGCTGGACGCCATGGCCTCGGTCGCGTACGGGCCGGAGTCGATCGTGCTGGTGCTGGCCGCCGCCGGGGCGTACGGGCTGGGCTTCACGCTGCCGGTCACCGCGGCGATCGCCCTGCTGCTGGCGGTGCTGGTGGCCTCCTACCGGCAGGTGATCGCGGCGTTCCCGGACGGCGGCGGCGCCTACGCGGTGGCCAAGGCGCACCTCGGCCGCCGGACCGCGCTGACCGCGGCCGCCTCGCTGGTCGTCGACTACGTGCTGAACGTGGCGGTCTCGGTCACCGCCGGCGTCGCCGCGCTCACCTCGGCCGTCCCGGGCCTGTACGACGACCGGGTCTGGCTCTGCCTGGGGGTGCTCGCGCTGGTCACCGCGGTGAACCTGCGGGGGATCGCCGAGTCGGCGCGCTGGTTCATGGCGCCGACGGCCGTCTTCGTGCTCTCCATCCTGGCGATCGTCGTGGTCGGCCTGTTCCGGGACGCCCCGGCCAGCACCGCGGCCGCCGCCGGCCATGCCTCGACGCTCGCCGAGAACGCCACCACCGTCGGCGCGCTGCTGCTGCTCAAGGCCTTCGCGGCCGGCTGTTCCGCGCTGACCGGGGTGGAGGCGGTGGCCAACGCCGTCCCCTCCTTCCGCACTCCGCGGGTCAAGCGCGCCCAGCACACCGAGGTCGCGCTCGGCGCCCTGCTCGGCGTGATGCTGATCGGACTGGCCGTGCTGATCGGCCGCTTCCACCTCCAGCCGGTCGAGGGCGTCACCGTGCTCGCCCAGCTCGCCGACGCCTCGCTCGGCCACGGCTTCGGCTTCTACGTCGTCCAGTTCGCCACCGTGGTGCTGCTCGGGCTGGCCGCCAACACCTCCTTCGGCGGGCTGCCGGTGCTGCTCGACCTGCTCGCCCGGGACAACCACCTCCCGCACCTGTTCGCGCTGCGCGCCGACCGCCAGGTGTACCGGTACGGCGTGCTGTTCCTGGCCGCGGTGTCGGCGGCGCTGCTGGCCGGCTCCGGCGGGGACGTCAACAGCCTGGTGCCGCTGTTCTCGATCGGCGTGTTCGTCGGCTTCACCATCTGCCAGGTCGGCATGGTCCGGCACTGGCTGCTGCACCGGCCGTCCGGCTGGCGGTGGAAGGCCGCGCTGAACGGCTTCGGGGCGCTGCTCACCGGCGTCGCGGCGCTGGTCGTCACCGGCACCAAGTTCACCGAGGGCGCCTGGGGCATCGTGGTGGCCCTGCCGCTGCTGGTGGTGCTGTTCGAGGCGGTCCACCGCAGTTACGGGCGGATCGGCGAGCGGCTGGAGCTGGGCCGGGTGCCCGGCCCGGTGACCAGGCAGCGCAGCCTGGTCGTCGTCCCGGTGACCGCGATCACCCGGCTGACCAGGGACGGCCTGTCGGCGGCGCTCTCGCTCGGCGACGAGGTGATGGCGGTGACCGTGGTGCACGAGCCGGCCGCCGCCGAGGCGCTGCGCCGGGACTGGGAGCTGTGGCGGCCGGGCGTGCCGTTGGTGGAGATCCCGGATGCCCACCGCCGGCTGGGCCGGCCGATCGCCGACTTCGTCAACGAGCTGGGGGCGGAGCACGCCTACGACCGGCTCACCGTGCTGATCCCCGAGGTGGAGCCGGCCCGCTGGTGGCAGCGGGCGCTCCAGAACCGGCGCGGCGCCGTGATCGACCGCGCCCTGCGGCGGCACACCGACGCGGTGGTCTGCCGGTTGCGCATGCGGATGTGATCAGGGGACGGGTACGGAACGGCCCCGGACGGCAGCCCGCCGCCCGGGGCCGTTCCGTACCCGGACGTGCCCTCAGCGGCCCGCCGCCGAACGAGCCCCCGGCCCGCCGCCGAACGCGCCCCCGGCCCGCCGTCGTGTCTCGGCCCGATCACGACGGTCTCGGTCCGGTGAAGCGCCCGTCAAGGCCGCGTCAACGTCGCGCTGTCACCCGTATGGAGGGCGTCAGGGCCCCATAACGCGCCGCTGACGGCTGGTTTGCTGCATCTGCCGGTCGTCCGCCGGCGCCGCGCGAGCCCCTTCGGCCCAGGTCGCGGCATCTCCCGAACCACTCTGGTGGAGCCCATGTCCGATCTCATCTACGTCGGTGTCACGGTCGCCGTGTTCGCCGTCATCGCCCTGATCGCGCGGGGGGTGGAGAAGCTGTGAGCGCCGAGAACATCGCTGGTCTGGTCGTGGCCGTCGCGCTCGTCGGCTATCTCGTCGTGGCGCTGATCTTCCCGGAGAAGTTCTGACATGGGATCCACTCTCGCGGGCTGGCTCCAGGTCATCGCCCTCGTCGGCGCGCTGGCCCTGTGCTACCGCCCCCTCGGCGACTACATCGCCAAGCTCCTCACCCCCGCCAAGCACCTCAGAGTCGAGCGCGGCATCTACAAGCTGATCGGCGTCGACGGCGACGCGGACCAGCGCTGGCCGTCGTACCTCCGCTCGGTGCTGGCCTTCTCGGCCGTCTCCGTCCTCTTCCTCTACGGCCTGATCCGCCTCCAGGGCTACCTGCTGCTGAACCTGGGTGTTCCGCAGATGGAGGGCCACCAGGCCTGGAACACCGCGATCTCGTTCGTCGCCAACACCAACTGGCAGTCCTACGGCGGCGAGTCCGCGATGGGCCACCTGGTGCAGATGGCGGGCCTGGCGGTGCAGAACTTCGTCTCCGCGGCCGTCGGCATCGCCGTCGTCGCCGCGCTGATCCGGGGCTTCACCCGCAACCGGACGGACCGGATCGGCAACTTCTGGGTGGACCTCACCCGGATCAACCTGCGCCTGCTGCTGCCGATCTCGATCGTCTTCGCCCTGGTGCTGGCCGCCAACGGCGTGATCCAGAACTTCCACGGCTTCCACGAGGTGACCTCGCTGGCCGGCGAGGTCCAGAAGATCCCGGGCGGCCCGGTGGCCTCCCAGGAGGTCATCAAGCTGCTCGGCACCAACGGCGGCGGCTTCTTCAACGCCAACTCGGCGCACCCGTTCGAGAACCCGACCGGTTTCACCAACCTGGTCGAGATCTTCCTGATCCTGCTGATCCCGTTCGCGCTGCCGCGGACCTTCGGCCGGATGGTGGGGGACAACCGCCAGGGCTACGCGATCGTCGCCGTGATGGGCCTGTTCTGGGCCGCCTCGGTGGCCCTGCTGACCCTCGCCGAGTCGCAGCACCACGGCGCCGCCCTGCAGGCCGCGGGCGCCGCGATGGAGGGCAAGGAGCAGCGCTTCGGCATCGCCGCGAGCTCGCTGTTCGCCGCCTCGACGACGCTGACCTCGACCGGCGCGGTGAACTCCTTCCACGACTCGTACACGCCGTTCGGCGGCGGGCTGACGGTCTTCAACATGATGCTGGGCGAGATCGCGCCCGGCGGTGTGGGCTCCGGCCTGTACGGGATGCTCGTGCTGGCGGTCATCGCGGTGTTCGTGGCGGGCCTGATGGTCGGCCGCACCCCCGAGTACCTGGGCAAGAAGCTCGGCGGCCGGGAGATGAAGTTCGCCTCGCTGTACATCCTCACCACGCCGACGATCGTGCTGGTCGGCACGGGTGTGGCGATGGCCCTGCCGGGTGAGCGCGCCGGGATGCTCAACTCGGGCGCCCACGGCTTCTCCGAGGTGCTGTACGCCTTCACCTCGGCGGCCAACAACAACGGCTCGGCCTTCGGCGGCATCACCGTCAACACCGACTGGTACGACACCGCGCTCGGCCTGGCGATGATCTTCGGCCGGCTGCTGCCGATCGTCTTCGTCCTGGCGCTGTCCGGCTCGCTCGCCCAGCAGCAGCCGGTCCCGGCCACCCCGGGCACCCTGCCCACCCACAAGCCGCTGTTCGTGGGCCTGCTGTCGGGCGTGATCCTGATCGTCGTCGGCCTCACCTACTTCCCGGCCCTGGCTCTCGGGCCGATCGCGGAAGGTCTGTCCTCCTGATGTCCACCCCTACGCTCAACCCCGCACCGGCCGACAAGGCGGAGCCCGCCGCGCCGCACAGAGTGTCGAGCGGCCTGCTCGACCCGAAGCTGATCCTCGCGTCCGTGCCGGACGCGGTGAAGAAGCTCGACCCCCGGGTGATGGTCAAGAACCCGGTGATGTTCGTGGTCGAGGTCGGCTCGGTGGTCACCACCGTCGCCGCGATCGCCGACCCGTCCGTGTTCGCCTGGGCCATCACCGTCTGGCTCTGGCTGACCACGATCTTCGCCAACCTGGCCGAGGCCGTCGCCGAGGGCCGCGGCAAGGCGCAGGCCGACACCCTGCGCAAGACCAAGAGCGACACCATGGCCCGCCGGCTCACCGACTGGCCGGCCACCGGCGCCGAGGAGGAGGTGCCCGGCACCGCGCTCCGGCTCGGCGACCACGTGGTGGTCGAGGCCGGGCAGGTCATCCCCGGTGACGGCGACGTGGTCGAGGGTGTCGCGAGCGTCGACGAGTCGGCGATCACCGGCGAGTCCGCGCCCGTCATCCGGGAGTCCGGCGGCGACCGCAGTGCCGTCACCGGCGGCACCAAGGTGCTGTCCGACCGGATCGTGGTGAAGATCGCCTCGGAGCCCGGCAAGTCGTTCGTGGACCGGATGATCGCCCTGGTCGAGGGCGCCGACCGGCAGAAGACGCCGAACGAGATCGCGCTCAACATCCTGCTGGCCTCGCTGACCATCGTCTTCCTGGTCGCGGTCGTCACGCTCCAGCCGATGGCCACCTACGCGGGCGCCCCGCAGTCGATGATCGTCCTGGTCGCCCTGATCGTGGCGCTCATCCCGACCACCATCGGCGCGCTGCTCTCCGCGATCGGCATCGCCGGCATGGACCGGCTGGTGCAGCGCAACGTGCTGGCGATGTCCGGCCGCGCCGTCGAGGCCGCCGGCGACGTCAACACCCTGCTGCTCGACAAGACCGGCACCATCACCCTGGGCAACCGCCAGGCCGCCGAGTTCCTGCCCGCCCCGGGCGTCTCCACCGAGGACCTGGCCAGTGCCGCGCAGCTCTCCTCGCTCGCGGACGAGACCCCGGAGGGCCGCTCGATCGTGGTCCTCGCCAAGACCGAGTACGGTCTGCGGGCCCGCGCCCAGGGCGAGCTGACCCACGCCACCTGGGTCCCGTTCACCGCCCAGACCCGGATGTCGGGCGTCGACCTGGACGAGGAAATGGAAGGGGCGGAGCGCAGCGACTCGGACAAGGGCGGTGGTGGGCGACGGGTGGGCGTCCACCAGGTCCGCAAGGGCGCCGCCGGGGCCGTCTCCAACTGGGTGACCGGGAACGGCGGTTCGGTCGGCGACGAGGTCTCCGCCCTGGTCGACGGGATCTCCGCCGCGGGTGGCACCCCGCTGGTCGTGGCCGCGAAGACGGGCAGCGCGCCCGCCCGCGTCCTGGGGGTCATCCACCTCAAGGACGTGGTCAAGGAGGGCATGCGGGAGCGCTTCGACGAGCTCCGCCGGATGGGCATCAAGACCATCATGATCACGGGCGACAACCCGCTGACCGCCAAGGCGATCGCGGAGGAGGCCGGCGTGGACGACTTCCTCGCCGAGGCCACGCCCGAGGACAAGATGGCCCTGATCAAGAAGGAGCAGGAGGGCGGCAAGCTGGTCGCGATGACCGGCGACGGCACCAACGACGCCCCCGCGCTCGCCCAGGCCGACGTCGGCGTCGCGATGAACACCGGGACCATGGCGGCCAAGGAGGCCGGCAACATGGTCGACCTGGACTCCAACCCGACCAAGCTGATCGAGATCGTGGAGATCGGCAAGCAGCTGCTGATCACCCGCGGCGCGCTGACCACCTTCTCGATCGCCAACGACGTGGCCAAGTACTTCGCGATCATCCCCGCGATGTTCGCCGGGGTCTACCCGGGCCTGAGCCACCTCAACATCATGGGCCTGCACAGCCCGCAGTCCGCGATCACCTCGGCGATCATCTTCAACGCCCTGGTCATCATCGGCCTGATCCCGCTCGCCCTGCGCGGCGTGCGCTACCGCCCGTCCGACGCCAGCTCGCTGCTGCGCCGCAACATCGGCGTCTACGGCTTCGGCGGCCTGGTGGTGCCGTTCGTCGGCATCAAGCTGATCGACCTGATCGTCCAGTTCATCCCCGGCCTCAGCTGAAGCGGGAAGGAGAGAAAACCATGTCCAAGCCCCTGCCGACGATCCTCCGCACCCACTTCACGGCCCTGCGAGCGCTCCTGGTGCTCACCGTGATCCTCGGGGTCGTCTACCCGCTCCTGATCACCGGCGTCTCCCAGGTCGCCTTCTCCGACAAGGCGAACGGCTCGCCGGTGACGTCCGGCGGCAGGGAGGTCGGCTCCAGCCTGATCGGCCAGAGCTTCAACCTCCCGAAGACCAACCCGGACGACCCGAAGGAGGAGGCCCAGCCGGACCCGAAGTGGTTCCAGCCGCGCCCCTCCGCCGCCGGGACCGGCTACGACGCCTCCTCCTCCAGCGCCAGCAACCTCGGCCCGAACAGCGAGGACCTGCTGAAGGCCGTCAACGACCGCCGCGCCGCCGTCGCCGCGTTCGACGGCGTCGACCCGGCGAGCGTCCCGGCCGACGCGCTGACCGCCTCCGGCTCCGGCCTCGACCCGCACATCTCCGTCGCGTACGCCAAGGAGCAGGTCGAGCGGGTCGCCAAGCACCGCGACCTGCCGGTGGAGACGGTGGGCAAACTGGTCGAGAAGTACACCGAGAGCCGCTCGCTCGGCTTCCTCGGCAACGAGGGCGTCAACGTCGTGCTGCTCAACAAGGCGCTCAGCGAGCAGAAGTGACACCACCTCGTACAGACGGGTGACCGGGCCGGCCCGGGCACGGGGGGCACGCCTCCCGCGCCCGGGCCGGCCGACCCGCGTCCGCAGACGTGCACCACCTCCCGATGGAAAGAGCAGTGCCCATGGCCCGCGACCTCACCCCCGGCACCGGCATCCGCGGCGGCCGGCTGAGGGTGTACCTCGGCTCCGCGCCGGGGGTCGGCAAGACGTACCGGATGCTGGACGAGGCCCGGCGCAGACAGGAGCGCGGGGCCGACGTCGTGGTCGGGTACATCGAGTGCCACGGCAGACCGCACACCGAGGCCATGCTGGCGGGCCTGGAGGTCGTGCCCCGCGTCCACCGCGACTACCGGGACGCCGGGTTCGACGAGATGGACCTCGACGGCGTGCTCGCCCGCCGCCCGTCCGTCGTGCTGGTGGACGAGCTGGCGCACACCAACATCCCCGGCGGCCGGCACGCCAAGCGCTGGCAGGACGTCGAGGAACTGCTCGCCGCCGGGATCGACGTCGTCACCACCGTCAACATCCAGCACCTGGAATCGCTGAACGACGTCGTCCGGAAGATCACCGGCATCCCGCAGCGGGAGACCGTCCCGGACGAGGTGGTCCGCCGGGCCGACCAGATCGAACTCGTCGACATGGCCCCGCAGGCGCTGCGCCGCCGGATGGCCCACGGCAACGTCTACAAGGCGGAGAAGGTGGACGCCGCGCTCTCGAACTACTTCCGGGTCGGCAACCTCACCGCCCTGCGTGAACTCGCCCTGCTCTGGGTGGCCGGGCGGGTGGACGAGGGACTGCGCGACTACCGGGCCAGCCACAACATCGACCGGGTCTGGGAGACCCGCGAACGGGTCGTGGTCGCCCTCACCGGCGGCCCCGAGGGCGAGACCCTGATCCGCCGCGCCGCCCGGATCGCCGACCGCACGGCCGGCGGCGAACTGCTGGCCGTCCACGTCTCCCGCAGCGACGGCCTGGCCGGCGCCTCCTCCGGCGCCCTCGCCCAGCAGCGGCAGCTGGTGGAGACCCTCGGCGGCAGCTACCACGTGGTGGTCGGCGACGACGTCCCGACCGCGCTGCTCACCTTCGCCCGCGCCCACCACGCCACCCAGCTGGTGCTCGGCACCAGCCGCCGCGGCCGGATCAACCGCTTCCTCACCGGCCCCGGCACCGGGCAGACCACCGTGGACGACTCCGAGGACATCGACGTCCACATGGTCACCCACGAGTTCACCGGCCGCGGCCGGCTGCCCTCGCTCGGCCGCCGCCACTCCCGGCGCCGCACCATCGCCGGCTACCTGGCCGGCCTGGCGGTGCCCTGGCTGCTCACCGTCCTGCTCTCGCAGGCGGACCACAGCATCAACCTGACCACCGACGCGCTGATCTTCCAGCTCGGCGTGGTGATCGTCGCCCTGCTCGGCGGCGCGGTGTCGGCCCTGCTGGCCTCGGTCGTCGCCTCGGTGCTGCTCAACTACTACTTCATCCCGCCGGTCCACAGCCTGACCATCGGCGAGACCAACAACATCGTCGCCCTGGTGGTCTTCGCCGCGATCGCGCTCACCGTCTCCACCGTGGTCGACCACGCCGGCCGGCTCACCAGCCGGGCCGCCCGCGCCACCGCCGAGGCCGAGACCCTCTCCACCCTGGCGGGCAGCGTGCTGCGCGGCGCCGACGCGCTGCCCGCCCTGCTGGAGAAGTCCCGGACGGCCTTCGGCATGCGGGCCGTCGCGCTGCTCTCCCGGGGCGACGGCGAGGTGCTCGCGCACAGCGAGGGGGACCACCAGGGCGACGGCGAGGGGCCGCACGAGACCGCCGAGGTCCCGGTCGGCGCGGACGCCCTCCTGGTGCTCACCGGCCGCCGGCTGCCCGCCGCCGACCAGCGGGTGCTGACCGCCTTCGCCGCCCACGTCGCCGCCGCGCTGGAGCGCGACCGGCTGGCCGTGGTCGCCGCCGAGGTCGAGCCGATCAAGGCCGCCGACCGGATGCGCACCGCCCTGCTCGCCGCCGTCAGCCACGACCTGCGCACCCCGCTGGCCGCCGCCCGCGCCTCGGTCGGCTCGCTGCGCAGCCCCGACGTCGAGTTCTCGCCCGAGGACCAGGCCGAACTCCTCGCCACCGCCGACGAGTCGCTGGTCAAGCTCACCCGGCTGGTCGACAACCTGCTCGACATGAGCCGCCTCCAGGCCGGCGCGCTCACCCTGCACCTCACCGAGACCCACCTCGACGAGATCCTGCCCCGGGCGCTCGACAGCCTCCCCGACCCGTACGCGCCGGTCCAGCCGCTCGACCTGGACACCGCCCCGCCGGTGCTCGCCGATCCGCCGCTGCTGGAGCGGGTGCTCGCCAACGTGATCACCAACGCGCTGCGGTACAACGCCCCCGGCGCGCCCGTCCTGGTCACCGCCAGCCACCACGCCGACCAGGTGGAGATCCGGGTGATCGACCGCGGCCCCGGCATCGCCCCCGAGGACCGGGACCGGGTCTTCCTGCCCTTCCAGCGCCTCGGCGACACCGACAACACCACCGGCGTCGGCCTCGGCCTCGCCCTCTCCCGCGGCCTCGCCGAGGCGATGGGCGGCAGCCTGGAGGTCGAGGACACCCCGGGCGGCGGCACCACCATGCTGCTCACCCTGCCCGCCGCCACCACCGCGCCCAGCACCACCGAGCCTGGAGACTCCGGGGAGGAACCTCCACATGAGTGAACGAAGTGAACGAACCATCGAAAGGTGCGTGTCTCGCGAAGCGACTGCCGAGCGAAGCGAGGCGGGCGCATGAGTGAGATTCTGGTCGTCGACGACGAGCCCGCCCTCCTGCGCACCCTGCGGATCAACCTCAGCGCCCGGCACTACGCCGTCCGCACCGCCGCCAGCGGCGGGGAGGCGCTGGACCGCGCCGCGCACAGTGCCCCGGACGCCGTCCTGCTCGACCTCGGCCTGCCCGACCTCGACGGGATGGACGTGCTGCGCGGCCTGCGCACCCACAGCGCGGTGCCGATCATCGTGCTCTCCGGCCGGACGGACGCCGCCGACAAGGTGGGCGCCCTGGACGCGGGCGCCGACGACTACCTCACCAAGCCGTTCCTGATGGACGAGCTGCTGGCCCGGCTGCGCGCCGTGCTGCGCCGGCCGCTGGGCGACGTGCCGCTGGGCCGGCCGGTGATCGGCGACCACACCGTGGACCTCGCGGCCACCGCGGTGCACGGCCCGAACGGCCCGGTCCGGCTCACCCCGACCGAGTGGCGCATCCTCGCCCTGCTGCTCGCCAACCCGGGCCGGCTGGTGCCCGGGAGGCAGATCCTGCGCGAGGTGTGGGGCCCGGCCCAGGAGGGGCGCGGCAACTACCTGCGGGTCTACTTCGCCGGGCTGCGCCGCAAGTTGGAGCGCGATCCGGCCCGGCCGCGGCACCTGGTCACCGAGCCGGGGATCGGGTACCGGTACGTGCCGTGACGGACCGGCGCACCGGTGCCGGCGCGCCCCCGTCAACGAGCCGTCAAGAGCGGCCCGGTGGGCGACAGGGGGGCGTCAAGGCCGCTCGGCGGCGGTGTTCCGCGGGCGTAGTGTCGGTGTCGAACGAGCGGCCCCTGCTCCGTGTGGGGGAGGTCCGGGGCCGCTCCAGCCGCCGCCCGAGGCGGCCAGCAGGTGGGGGAGGGGCGCGCGACACCAGTCGCGCGCCCCCATCTGCCGTCAGGGGCCATCAGGCCCACTCCGGGACCGGCTCAGCCGTCCCCGCCCCCGGACTGCCGGGGCAGCGCCAGCGCCACCGTGTCCGCGAACTCCCGGACCGCGCTGGTCCGGCTGACCACCCGGCCGCTGTGCACCACCAGCCGGCTGTGCCCGCCCGCGAGCGCCCCGGCCAGGCTGTCCCCGCGCACCGCCAGCAGCTCCGCCGGGAACCCGGCGTCCACCCGGACCGGCGCCAGGCCGAGCGCCGCCCGGGCCTGGTTCGCCACCGCGTCGTACGCCGCCTCCGGGGTCAACTCCCCACCGGCCGCCAGCAGGTAGGCCGACTCCAGCGGATCCGCCCGGCCGACCGGGTTGGACGGGTCGCGCAGCGCCCCGCTGCCCGCCGCCAGCGGCACCCCGGCGGCCGCCAACTCCCGTACCAGGCCCGGCCGCAGGCCCGCCGAGCGGCCCTCCATGCCGGTGCAGCAGCCGTTCTGCGGCAGGCAGACCACCCGGACCCCGCTGGTCGCCAGCACCGTCGACGCGCCCCGGGGCAGCGCCCCGCACGGGCCGAGTGCCACCCGGGGCCGCAGCGGGGCCAACGCCCCCGTCATCCGGGCGAGTTGGGCGGCGTCGCCGGCGCCGGTGTGCAGGTCCACCGGGCAGTCCGCCTCCCGGGCGGCCTCCAGCAGCAGCTGCACGTACCCGGCCGGGTCCGGGTCCAGCTCCGGGCAGCCGCCGGCCGCCGTG
>NZ_LFVW01000217.1:0-17315 GCF_001182915.1 Kitasatospora sp. MY 5-36 | reverse complement strand
GCGGCGAGCGCCCCCGGGTCGGCCCGGCGGAGCGTGCCGGTGCCGCAGGCAGCCAGCAGCCCCCCGGTGGCGGCGAGGGCGGCGAGTCGGGCGGTGGTGCGCAGCACGCTGCGGCGGTCGGCAGTCATCGGCAGCCAGCATAGAGAGGACGGCTCGGGCGGGCGATCCGGGCCGAGCGTCCGGACCCTTCTTGACGTGCACACACTCCGTCACCGGGTGTTGCGTAAACCTGAACTCCCGCTGTTTCCACGGCGTGTCCTTGGATACGATCACCGCGCACCGCGTGAGGACGGGCGGTGGCCGAACTCTTCCGGCATGGCGCATTGGGGGCGGACAGGATGTACGAGGACAGCGCGGCGACCGGCCGGAGCACGGACACCGAGTGGGACTGGGGCAGGACCGGCGACTGGCAGCCGCCGAGCGAGCTGGACACCGGCGTCCCGCACACCGCCCGGATGTACGACTACTACCTCGGCGGCAAGGACAACTTCGAGGCCGACCGCAAGGCCGCCCAGGCCGCGATAGCCGCCTACCCCGCGCTGCCGCTGCTGGCCCGCACCAACCGGCAGTTCCTCGGCCGCGCCGTGGAGTACGTGGCCGGCCGGGGCGTGCGCCAGTTCGTCGACATCGGCACCGGCATCCCGGCGGTCGGCTCCACCAGCGAGGTCGCCCAGCGGGTCGCCCCGGACGCCCGGGTGGTGTACGTGGACAACGACCCGATCGTCGCCACCCACGCCCGCGCCCTGCTGGCCGGCCACCCCGCCGGGCACACCTCGGTGATCGAGGCCGACCTGCGCGACCCGGCCACGATCCTCGGCCACCCCGGGCTGGCCGGCGCCGTCGACCTCTCCCAGCCGGTCGCGCTGATGCTGGTCGCCGTCCTGCACTTCATCCGCGACGAGGAGGGCGCCCAGCAGATCGTCCGCACCCTGCGCGACGCGCTCGCCCCCGGCAGCGCGCTGATCCTCTCCCACGGCAGCCCCGACTTCGCCTCCCGCGAGAGCGCCGCCGAGGGCACCCGCATCTACCGCAGCGCCAGCGCCCCGCTCGTGCTGCGCCCGCGCTCCGGCGTCGAGCCCTTCTTCGGCGACTTCGACTTCGTCGGCCCCGGGCTCGTCCAGCTCCCGCTCTGGCGCCCCGTCGCGGGCCACGTGCCGACCTCCGAACTCCCCGAGGGCTGGCAGGACGTCTCCGCGTACGCCGGCGTCGCCTTCAAGCGGTAGCCGTCCGCTTGGAACGGCAGCCGTCCGCGCGCCCGGTCCCGGCGCCTCCCTCCTACGCCGGGACCGGACCGTCGAAGGCTACGGAACCCCACTGACAACCCCTCACCCCCGCGGCTACCCTGCGGCGTGACCACCACCGCCCTGCCGCCGCTGCCCGCCGACGTCGCCGAACTGCTGCGGGCCGTCGACGCCCCGCCCCGCCTGGTCGCCCACCTCGCGCTGGTGCACCGGGTCGCCGAGGAGATCGCCGGGTTCTGCGCCCGCGAAGGCCTGGCCTTCGACCGCGCGGCCGTCCTCTACGGCGCCGCCACCCACGACATCGGCAAGACCGTCCACCCCGAGGAGCTCTCCGCCCCCGGCTCCCGGCACGAGCCCGCCGGGCACGCCCTGCTGCTCGCCCACGGCGTCCCCGAGCACCTCGCCCGCTTCGCCCGCACCCACGCGAGCTGGGACGAGCCCGGCACCACCGTCGAGGACCTGCTGGTCGGCCTGGCCGACAAGGCCTGGAAGAACAAGCGGGTCCAGGACCTGGAGGACCTGGTCGTCGACCGCCTCGCCGCCGCCGGCGGGAAGGAGCGCTGGGAGGCCTTCCTCGCCCTGGACGACCTGCTCACCCGGATCGGCGAGGACGCCCCGCGCCGGCTCGCCGTCCAGGCCGCCCACCCGGTACGGACCGGGTGAAAACGGCGCGACAGGCCCGGCCGGCCGGTGTTAGCGTCCGCGGCATGGAACCCCTGAGCGAGAACGAGATCCGCGCGTCCTTCGTCAACTGCTCCAAGGGCGAGGCCCGCCGGCTCCACCTGCCCCGGGGTCTGGCCGAACTGCCCTGGGAGCAGCTGGACTTCCTCGGCTGGCGGGACCAGGGCGCGCCCGACCGGGCGTACCTGGTGGCGCCGTACGAGGGCGAGCCGGTCGGCGTGACGCTGCGCTCCTCGGTGATCCGGCGCAGCCTGACCAAGACCAACGTGTGCTCGCTGTGCATCACCGCGCACGCCGGGTCGGGGGTCGCGCTGCTCGCCGCCCGCCGGGCCGGGGCGGCCGGGCGCGAGGGCAACACGGTCGGCACGTACATCTGCGCCGACCTGGCCTGCTCGCTCTACGTGCGCGGGCTGAAGAAGTCCACGCTGGTCACCCGGCCCGACGAGTCGCTGCCGCTGGAGCTGCAGATCGACCGTACGGTGGGCAACCTCGGCGGCTTCCTCGCCAAGGTGCTCGCCACCGCGGACGTCGCGTAGCGGCTCCGCGCCGCTCAGTGCCCGCGCAGCTGGTCCAGGTCGCGGCGCTCCCGCTTGGTCGGCCGCCCGGCCCCGCGGTCCCGCGTCCCGGCCGCCGCGACGAACTCGCGCGGCGGCCGCGGCGGGCTGTTGTCGACCAGGCACTCCGCCGCGACGACGGCGCCGACCCGCTTGCGGATCAGCTTGCTCACCACCACGACCCGTTCGTGGCCCTCCTCGCGGAGCCGCACCTCGTCCCCGGGCTTCAGCGCCTGGGCGGGTTTGGCCCGCTCGCCGTTCACCCGGACGTGCCCGGCCCGGCAGGCGGCCGCCGCCAGCGCCCGCGTCTTGACCAGCCGGACCGACCAGATCCAGCTGTCCACCCGCACGCTTCCCTCGTGTTCAGCCATCCTGGGAGCCTACCCAAGGACGGCCTGCCCGCCCGACTCCCCGCCCGCGGGCGGTGCCTCCTGGATCGCCCAGCCGTTCCCGTCCGGGTCGTTGAAGAACAGGAAGTTGTTCCACGCCTCGCCGTGCCCGTCCACCCGGGCCCCGGCCACGAAGTGCTGGACCGGGCTGACCTCCACACCGCGGGCCACCAGTTCGGCGTGCGCCTTCTCGATGTCCGGCACCACCAGCTGGAGTCCCTTGACCGATCCGGGCGGCGAGTCGATCACCCCCTTGCCCACCACGATGGAGCAGGCCGAACCCGGGGGCGTCAGCTGGATCACCCGGATCCCGTCCCGCAACAGGGTGTCGTGGTCGACGGTGAACCCGGCCTGCTCCTCGTAGAAGAGCTTCGAGCGGTCCACGTCGGAGACCGGGACCACCACGACTTCGAGTTTCCACTCCATCGCCCTCACCTCTCTCGGCCGGGCCCTTCCAGTATCCGTCCGTAACCGCCCCCGGGACCGTCGGATAGCCTGAGAACACGATGAATCCCCAGACCACGCCCGCCGCGACCCCGCCGGACAGCTCCTTCACCACCCCGTGGGGCGCCTTCGCGCTCACCCGCTTCCCCGAGGACCCGCGCGAGCGGCTGCGGGCCTGGGACGCCGCCGACGAGTACCTGCTGCGCCACCTCGCGGGCGAGGCCGACAGCGCGGCCGGCACCGCGACGGAGCTGGCCGGCCGGACGGTCGCCGTCCTCGGCGACCGCTGGGGCGCGCTGACCACCGCGCTCGCCGAGTACCGGCCGGTCCAGATCACCGACTCCCACCTCGGCCGGCAGGCCACCCTGGCCAACCTGGCCCGGGCCGGCGCCGCCGTCGACGAGTCCCGGCTGCTCACCACCCGTGACGCCCCGCCGGAGCGGATCGACGTGCTGCTGGTGCGCGTGCCCAAGAGCCTGGCCCTGCTGGAGGACCAGCTGCACCGGCTCGCCCCCGCCGTCCACGAGGGCACCGTGGTGATCGGCACCGGCATGGTCACCGAGATCCACACCTCCACGCTCCGGCTCTTCGAGCGGATCCTCGGCCCGACCCGCACCTCGCTGGCCGCCCGCAAGGCCCGGCTGGTCTTCTGCACCCCGGACCGGGCGCTGGACCCCGGCCCCAACCCGTGGCCGCACCGCTACGCGCTGCCGCAGGACATCGGCCCCGCCTCCGGCCGTACGGTCGTCAACCACGCGGGCACCTTCTGCGCCGACCGGCTCGACATCGGCACCCGCTTCCTCCTCGCCCACCTGCCCGTCCCCGCCCCCGGCGCCCGGGTGGTGGACCTCGGCTGCGGCAACGGCGTGGTCGGCACGGCCGCCGCGCTGGCCGGGCCCGGCGCGGAGCTGGTGTTCGTGGACGAGTCGCACCAGGCGGTGGCCTCCGCCGAGGAGACCTTCCGCGCCAACCTGGGCCCGGACGCCCCGGCCGAGTTCCTGGCCGCCGACGCCCTGGCCCGGGACGTGGTCGCCCCCGGTTCGGTGGACCTGGTGCTCAACAACCCGCCGTTCCACTCCCACCAGGCCACCACCGACGCCACCGCCTGGCGGATGTTCACCGGCGCCAAGCGGGCGCTGCGCCCCGGGGGCGAGCTCTGGGTGGTCGGCAACCGCCACCTCGGCTACCACGTCAAGCTGCGCCGCCTCTTCGGCAACTGCCAACTCGTCGCCGGGAACCCCAAGTTCGTGGTGCTGCGGGCCGTCAAGCGCTGACCCGGGCACCCCGCCCCGGCGGGGGTCCGGCACAACCTCCTTGCATGAATTTTCCGTCACGCGTATATTCATGCCAAGACTAAGGAGGAACGCCATGGCATTGCGAGTCGCCGTCGCCGGCGCGAGCGGTTACGCGGGCGGCGAGGTGCTGCGCCTGCTGCTCGGCCACCCGGAGATGGAGATCGGGGCGCTGACCGGCGGCTCGAACGCGGGCACCAGGCTGGGCCTGCTCCAGCCGCACCTCCGCCCGCTCGCCGACCGCGTCCTCGAAGCCACCACCCCCGAGGTGCTGGCCGACCACGACGTGGTGTTCCTGGCCCTGCCGCACGGTCAGTCCGCCGCCGTCGCCGAGGAGCTCGGCCCGAACGTCCTGGTGATCGACTGCGGCGCCGACTTCCGGCTCAAGGCCGCCGCCGACTGGGAGCAGTTCTACGGCACCGCGCACGCCGGCACCTGGCCCTACGGCCTGCCCGAACTCCCCGGCCACCGCGCCGCGTTGAAGGGCAGCAACCGGATCGCCGTACCCGGCTGCTACCCGACGGCCGTCTCCCTGGCGCTGTTCCCCGCCTACGCCGCGCAGCTCGCCGAACCGGAGGCCGTGGTGGTCGCCGCCTCCGGCACCTCCGGCGCCGGCAAGGCCGCCAAGCCGCACCTGCTGGGCAGCGAGGTGATGGGCAGCGTCAGCCCGTACGGCGTCGGCGGCGTCCACCGGCACACCCCGGAGATGGCGCAGAACCTCTCCCCGGTCGCGGGCGAGCCGGTCACCGTCTCCTTCACCCCCACCCTCGTCCCGATGCCGCGCGGCATCCTCGCCACCTGCTCGGCCAAGGCCAGGCCCGGGGTGACGGCCCGAAGCCTGCGCGCCGCCTACACCGAGGCGTTCGCGGACGAGCCCTTCGTCCACCTGCTGCCCGAGGGGCAGTGGCCGCAGACCAGCAGCGTCTACGGCGCCAACACCGCCCTGGTCCAGGTCGCCCTGGACGCCGCCGCCGGGCGGATCATCGCGATCAGCGCGATCGACAACCTGGTCAAGGGCACCGCCGGCGGCGCGGTGCAGAGCATGAACATCGCCCTGGGCCTGCCCGAGGAGCTCGGCCTGCCCGTGAACGGAGTCGCACCGTGAGCAAGAGCACCAACGTCGGAGTGACCGCCGCCAAGGGCTTCCGGGCCGCCGGTGTGACCGCCGGCATCAAGGCCTCCGGCACCCCCGACCTCGCCCTGGTGGTCAACGACGGCCCCTCGCTCGCCGCGGCCGGCGTCTTCACCGCCAACCGGGTCAAGGCCGCGCCGGTGCTCTGGTCCGAGCAGGTCCTCAAGGGCGGCCAGGTCTCCGCCGTCGTCCTCAACTCCGGTGGCGCCAACGCCTGCACCGGCCCGCTCGGCTTCCAGGACACCCACGCCACCGCGGAGAAGGCCGCCGCGGAGCTGGGCCTCAACGCGGGCGAGGTCGCCGTCGCCTCCACCGGCCTGATCGGCGTCCGGCTGCCGATGGACCTCCTGCTGCCCGGCGTCGCCCTGGCCGCCAGCGCGCTCGGCGAGGACGGCGGCGAGGCCGCCGCGATCGCCATCAAGACCACCGACACCGTGCACAAGACCGCCGAGTACACCAGCCCGGCCGGCTGGACGGTCGGCGGCATGGCCAAGGGCGCGGGCATGCTCGCCCCGAGCCTCGCCACCATGCTGGTCGTCCTCACCACGGACGCCGACCTGGACAGCGCCGCCCTGGACGACGCGCTGCGCGGCGCCACCCGCACCACCTTCGACCGGATCGACTCCGACGGCTGCATGTCGACCAACGACACCGTGCTGCTGCTCGCCTCCGCCGCCTCCGGCACCGTCCCGGACCGGGCCGAGTTCGCCGAGGCCGTCCGCACGGTCAGCGCCGACCTGGCCCGCCAGCTGATCGGCGACGCCGAGGGCGCGAGCAAGGAGATCCGGATCGACGTCACCGGCGCCGCCACCGAGGACGACGCGGTCGAGGTCGCCCGGACGATCAGCCGCAACAACCTGCTCAAGTGCGCCATCCACGGCGAGGACCCCAACTGGGGCCGGGTGCTGGCCGCGATCGGCACCACCTCCGCCGCCTTCGACCCGGACGGGCTGGACGTCGCCATCAACGGCGTCTGGGTCTGCAAGTCCGGCGGCGTCGGCGAGGACCGCGACCTGGTCGACATGAAGGGCCGCGAGGTCGTCATCACCGCGAACCTCAACGCCGGTACGGCGGGCGCCACGCTGTGGACCAACGACCTGACGGCCGACTACGTCCACGAGAACAGCGCCTACTCGACCTGATCCGTGCCGCTCCACCCGAGCCCGCCTGATCCGCGACATCCCCCCGGCCCGCGGCCGGGGGGACCCCCATCGACGAGGGAAACCCGTGCAGATCGCACCCAAGGGCGAACAGGCCCGCAACAACACCGCGTTGCCCAAGGCCATGACGCTGATCGAGGCGCTGCCGTGGCTGGAGCGCTTCCACGGCAAGACCGTCGTGATCAAGTTCGGCGGCAACGCCATGGTGGACGACAGCCTCAAGTCCGCCTTCGCCCAGGACGTCGTCTTCCTGCGCTACGCCGGGCTGCACCCCGTCGTGGTGCACGGCGGCGGCCCCCAGATCAGTGCCCAACTCGACCGGCTGGGCCTGGAGTCGAGCTTCACCAACGGCCTGCGGGTCACCACCCCGGAGACCATGGACGTGGTCCGGATGGTGCTGGCCGGCCAGGTGCAGCGCGAGCTGGTCGGCCTGCTCAACGAGCACGGCCCGTTCGCGGTCGGCATGACCGGCGAGGACGCCCACACCATGACGGCGGTCAAGCGCTACGCCGTGGTGGACGGCGAGCAGGTCGACATCGGCCTGGTTGGCGACATCGTCAACATCGAGGCCGGCGCCGTGAAGGCGATGATCGCCGACGGCCGCATCCCGGTCATCTCCTCGATCGCCCGCGGCACCGACGGCCACGTCTACAACATCAACGCCGACACCGCCGCCTCCGCCCTCGCGGTCGCGCTCGGCGCCGAGATGCTCGTCGTCCTCACCGACGTCGAGGGCCTCTACAAGGACTGGCCGGAATCCGACGACGTGATCAGCCAGCTCAGCGCGAGCGAGCTGGAGGAGCTGCTGCCCGAGCTGGCCAGCGGCATGCTCCCCAAGATGGAGGGCTGCCTGCGGGCCGTCCGCTCCGGCGTGGGCACCGCCCGCGTCCTGGACGGCCGGGTCCAGCACAGCCTGCTGCTGGAGATCTTCACCGACGAGGGCATCGGCACGATGGTCGTGCCGGACGACGAAACGACCGTGACCGGGGGACTGGCATGAGCGGCACGACTGGCACCGACAGCACGACCGGCGCGACGGGTACGACCGGTGCGACGGGTACGACGGGTACGACCCACAACGAGCAGCTCGCCGAGCGCTGGCAGCACGCCTTCACCGACAACTACGGCACCCCCCGCATCCCGCTGGTGCGCGGCGAGGGCAGCAAGCTCTGGGACGCCGACGGCAAGGAGTACACCGACCTGCTCGGCGGCATCGCCGTCAACGCCCTCGGCACCGCCCACCCGGCCGTCGTCGAGGCGGTGAGCCGGCAGATCGCGACCCTGGGCCACGTCTCCAACCTCTTCATGGCCGAGCCCACCATCGCGCTCGCCGAGCGGCTGCTGGAGCTGGACGGCCGCCCGGGCGGCCGGGTGTTCTTCTGCAACTCCGGCGCCGAGGCCAACGAGGCCGCCTTCAAGATCAGCCGGCGGACCGGCCGCACCCACCTGGTCGCCCTCCAGGGCGCCTTCCACGGCCGCACCATGGGCGCCCTCGCGCTCACCGGCCAGCCCGCCAAGCAGGACCCGTTCCGCCCGCTGCCCGGCGACGTCACCCACGTCCCGCTCGGCGACGTCGAGGCGCTGCGCGCGGCCGTCACCACCGAGACGGCCGCCGTCTTCCTGGAGCCCGTCCAGGGCGAGAACGGCGCGATCCCGCTGCCCGAGGGCTACCTGAAGGCGGCCCGCGAGATCACCCGGGCCACCGGCACCCTGCTGGTCCTGGACGAGATCCAGACCGGCGTCGGCCGCACCGGCCACTGGTTCGCCCACCAGGCGGACGAGGGCGTGGAGCCGGACGTGGTCACCCTGGCCAAGGCGCTCGGCGGCGGCCTGCCGATGGGCGCGGTGCTCGCCTTCGGGCCGGCCGCCGAGCTGCTCACCCCGGGCCAGCACGGCACCACCTTCGGTGGCAACCCGGTGGCCGCCGCGGCCGGGCTCGCGGTGCTGGACACCATCGAGTCCGAGGGCCTGCTGGAGCACGTCCGCAAGCTCGGCGAGCGGCTGCGGCAGGGCGTCGAGGCGCTCGGCGACCCGCTGGTCTCGCACGTGCGCGGGGCGGGCCTGCTGCTCGGCATCGTGCTCACCGAGCCGGTCTCGGCGCAGGTCCAGGCCGCCGCGCAGGAGGCGGGCTTCCTGGTCAACGCGGCCGTCCCGGACGCCGTCCGGCTGGCCCCGCCGCTGGTGCTGACCGAGCAGGAGGCGGACGCCTTCCTGGCCGCGCTGCCGGGCATCCTCCGGACGGTGCGCGAGGGCGCCCCGGCCGATGCGAATTGACCGTCGTCCGGGAGAATAATCACATGACCGCTTCCCACTCCGGCCCGTCCGCCGCAGGCCCGACGCCGCAGGTCCCGCAGACCCGCACCGCGCGCCACCGGCGGATCGTGGACCTGCTCACCCGCCAGCCCGTGCGTTCGCAGAGCCAGCTCGCCAAGCTGCTCGCCGACGACGGACTCGTGGTCACCCAGGCCACCCTCTCCCGGGACCTGGACGAGCTGGGCGCGGTCAAGATCCGCAACCGGGACGGCGCGCTGATCTACGCCGTCCCGGCCGAGGGCGGCGACCGCACGCCGCGCGCGCCGATGGGCGAGTCGGCCAGCGAGGGCCGGATGGCCCGGCTGGCCGGCGAGCTCATGGTCTCCGCGACGGCCTCCGGCAACCTGGTGGTGCTGCGCACCCCGCCGGGCGCCGCCCAGTTCCTGGCCTCGGCGATCGACCAGGCCGAGGTGTTCGAGATCATCGGCACCATCGCCGGCGACGACACCGTCCTGCTGATCAGCCGGGACCCGGCCGGCGGGCAGGCGCTCGCCGACCACCTCATGCAACTCGCCCAGGCGAAGGCGCAGTAGCACCTCGAACGCGCGAAACCCCGGCCGACGGAGACCGTCCGGCCGGGGTTTTGTGTTTCATACGGCGTCGTGCATACTTATGCCACCCACTGCACATGCATGAAGGAGCCACCGCGATGACCGCCGAGCAGTCCTCCGACGTCCGCCTCTGGGGTGCGCGCTTCGCCGACGGCCCGTCCGAGGCGCTGGCCAGGCTCTCGGCCTCGGTCCACTTCGACTGGCGCCTCGCGCCGTACGACATCGCCGGCTCCAAGGCCCACGCCCGGGTCCTGCACAAGGCCGGCCTGCTCTCCGACGAGGAGCTGGCCGGCATGCTGGCCGGCCTGGACGAGCTGCTCGCCGACGTCGAGGCGGGCACCTTCACCGGCACCGTCGCCGACGAGGACGTGCACACCGCCCTGGAGCGCGGCCTGCTGGAGCGCCTCGGCCCCGACCTCGGCGGCAAGCTGCGGGCCGGGCGCTCGCGCAACGACCAGATCGCCACCCTGTTCCGGATGTACCTGCGGGACCACGCGAAGACCATCGGCGGCCTGCTGCTCGACCTCCAGCAGGCCCTGGTCGGCCTCGCCGAGGCGCACCCGGACATCGCGATGCCCGGCCGCACCCACCTCCAGCACGCCCAGCCGGTGCTCTTCGCCCACCACGTCCTCGCGCACGTGCAGGCCCTCGGCCGGGACGCCGAGCGGCTGCGCCAGTGGGACGCCCGCACCGCCGTCTCGCCGTACGGCTCCGGTGCGCTGGCCGGCTCCTCGCTCGGCCTCGACCCGCAGGCCGTCGCCGCCGACCTCGGCTTCGAGGGCGGCTCGGTCGGCAACTCCATCGACGGCACCGCCTCGCGCGACTTCGTCGCCGAGTTCGCCTTCGTGACCGCGATGATCGGCATCAACCTCTCCCGGATCGCGGAGGAGGTGATCATCTGGAACACCAAGGAGTTCGGCTTCATCACGCTGCACGACGCCTTCTCCACCGGCTCCTCGATCATGCCGCAGAAGAAGAACCCGGACATCGCCGAGCTCGCCCGGGGCAAGTCCGGCCGGCTGATCGGCAACCTGACCGGCCTGCTGGCCACCCTCAAGGCGCTGCCGCTCGCCTACAACCGGGACCTCCAGGAGGACAAGGAGCCGGTCTTCGACTCCTGCGACACGCTGGAGGTGCTGCTGCCCGCGTTCACCGGGATGATGGCCACCCTCACCGTGCACCGGGAGCGGCTGGAGGAGCTGGCCCCGGCCGGCTTCTCGCTCGCCACCGACATCGCCGAGTGGCTGGTCAAGCAGGGCGTGCCGTTCCGGGTCGCGCACGAGGTGGCCGGCGCCTGCGTCAAGGTCTGCGAGGCCGAGGGCATCGAGCTGTCCGACCTGACGGACGAGCAGTTCGCCGCGATCTCCGGGCACCTGACGCCCGAGGTGCGCTCGGTGCTCAGCGTCCACGGCGCCATCGCCTCCCGCGACGGGCGCGGCGGAACGGCCCCCTCGGCGGTCGCGGTCCAGCTCGCCGAGGTGAAGGCGGACCTGGCGCGGCAGCAGGAGTGGGCGCGGGGCTGATCCCGGACGGCGGGGCCGGTCCCGGACGAGGGGCCGAGCCCCCGCGACGGGGCCGATCCCCGGCGCGACGGGGGAGGGGCGCGGCGGTCCGACCGGCGCGCCCCTCCCGCGTCCGTGCCCCGGCCCGGGCGTAACCGGCCCCGCCCCGGGCCGTCATGCACGGTGTGTGCACCGCCCTCCCCTTCGCCCCCTCCGCCGAGGACGTCTACCTCGACGAGTGTCGCCGCCGCGCGGTCCGTGAGACCGTCGCCGCCCTGCCCGGCCGCTGTCCGCAGCTGATGGCCGCGCTCGCCGAGGATCCGCCGCCCACCTACCGTGAGCTCTCCGAGCGGCTCGGCATGCCGCGCGGCTCGATCGGCCCCACCCGCTCCCGCTGCCTGGCCTGCCTGCGGATGCTGCTCCACACCGAGCGCTACCCCTGAGCGCAAGCCCGTGCGACCGAGCGGAACGTGTGCGGCACGGGAGGTGACCCTCCTCACGTCCGCCCCCGCGAAGGTTGAGGGAAGCTGACACCCGGGTAGAGCGCTGGCGAACGCAGCCCTTGACGGTGGCGCGATCACTCGGATACTGAGCGTGAGCGCGCCTACCCTCCGCGCGCCGCGCACGACGACTGGGGAGGCCCCTCCACATGGGCATGAGCGTGATCATCTCGGCCGCGGAGGCCGAGGACGCGGAGCAGATCCTCAAGCTCCAGTACCTCGGCTACCAGCCCGAGGCCGAGCTGTACGGCGACTGGGCGATCGAGCCCCTGACGCAGAGCCTGGAGAGCCTGCGCGCCGAACTGTCCGAGCAGCACTTCCTGGTCGCCCGGCTGGGCGACGAGGTGGTCGGCACCGTCCGCGGCCACGTCGGCGCCGACGGCGTCGGCCGGATAGGGCGCCTGGTGGTCCATCCGCGGATGCAGCGCCACGGCCTCGGCGGCCGACTGCTGGACGCGCTGGAGCGCCGCCTGGCCCAGGACGGCCGGGTGAGCGCCTACCGGCTGTTCACCGGCCACCGCAGCCTGGGCAACCTGCGGCTGTACGCTCGGCAGGGGTACCGTCAGACCCGGGTCGAGCAGGTCAGCACCCGGCTGAGCTTCGTCCACCTGGAGAAGGCGGCCGCCGAGCCGCTCGCCGCGACGGCCTGAGCCCGCCGCCCCCGCGCTTTCCCGGCGCCGCCACCATCCGGACCACCGGTGGCGGCGCCGAGCCGTATCCGCGCTGGTCAACGGTGGTGAGTGTCCGCAATGCGGACAGCTTCGGGAAACAATTGGGCAGGAATCAACCCATCTGTTTTACTGGCTCACATGACTGCGACGACGAACTGGACCCCCACCGGCACCCTGCCGGCAGGTGAGCGTGCCATGTGTCGTCGAATGTGTCACTGCTGAGGGCCACCGCCCCCGGCGCCCCGCTGAGGGTGCCTCCTCCTCGCGCCCCGAAGCGAGACTCCGGCGCCGCTCCCGCCCGTGCGAGCGCGCCCCTCCTCCCGGACCCCTCCCTTTGCCGTGCCCGCCGACCTGCGGGCCCGGGTGACTCGTTAGGGCCACGCCGTCGCGCGGCCCGGCCGTCCAGCGGCCACGATCAAGGGGCGGCAGGTCCGGACCCTCCCGGCGCAGCGCCGTAACGCCGCCGCCGGCCGCAAGCCGGTCGGGCGGTCGGACCACGCCGCCCGCCCCCGACCCACGGAAAGCCGCTGTGATCACCACCACGGACCTGACGAAGGTCTACCGTTCCCGAGGCCGCGAGGTGACCGCCCTCGCCGGTGTCGACCTGCACGTCCGCCCGGGCGAGGTCTACGGAGTCGTCGGCACCAGCGGTGCCGGCAAGTCCACCCTCATCCGCTGCGTGAACATGCTGGAGCGCCCGACCTCCGGCACGGTCACCGTGGACGGGGTCGAGCTGACCGCGCTGTCCGGCGGCGAGAACCGGGCCGGCCGCGAACTGCGCGAGGCCCGCCGCCGGATCGGCATGGTCTTCCAGCACTTCAACCTGCTCTCCTCGCGGACGGTGCAGCAGAACGTCGAGCTCCCGCTGGAGATCGTCGGCCTGGACCGCACCGAGCGCCGCCGCAAGGCCGCCGAGCTGCTGGAGCTGGTCGGCCTCGGCGACAAGGCCCGCAGCTACCCCAACCAGCTCTCCGGCGGCCAGAAGCAGCGCGTCGGCATCGCCCGCGCACTGGCCGGCGACCCGAAGGTGCTGCTCTCCGACGAGGCCACCTCGGCGCTCGACCCGGAGACCACCCGCTCGATCCTCAAGCTGCTGCGCGACCTCAACCAGCAGCTGGGCCTCACCGTCCTGCTGATCACCCACGAGATGGACGTCATCAAGTCCGTCTGCGACTCCGCCGCCCTGATGCGCGGCGGCCGGGTGGTGGAGTCCGGCGAGCTGACCGACCTGCTGGCCAAGCCCGGCTCGGAGCTGGCCCGTGAGCTGTTCCCGCTCAGCGAGTTCGGCACCGGCCACCCCGGCTCGACCGTGCTGGAGATCACCTTCCAGGGCGACAGCTCGGCCCAGCCGTTCGTCTCCCAGCTCGCCCGCACGTACCAGATCGACATCAACATCCTCGGCGCCGCGGTGGAGACCATCGCCGGCCGGATGGTCGGCCGGATGCGGGTCGAGCTGCCGGGCGGCCACCAGGACAACGTGGTGCCGATCGGCTACCTGCGCGAGCAGGGCCTGCAGGTGGACGTGCTCGGTACGGCGAACGGAGCGGTGGCATGACCTGGGACCAGATGTGGGAGCTGATGTGGCCCGCCACCCAGGAGACCTTCCAGATGGTCGGGGTGTCCGCGCTCGTCACCGTGCTGCTCGGCCTGCCGCTGGGCGTGCTCCTGGTGCTCACCGACAAGGGCGGCCTGCTGGCCAACCGGGCCGTCAACAAGGCCATCGGCTTCGTCGTGAACATCGCCCGTTCGGTGCCGTTCATCATCCTGATGATCGCGCTGATCTCCTTCACCCGCTGGCTGGTCGGCACCTCCATCGGCTGGCAGGCGGCGACCGTGCCGCTGACCATCGGCGCCATCCCGTTCTTCGCCCGCCTGGTCGAGACCTCCGTCCGCGAGGTCGACAAGGGGCTGGTCGAGGCGGTCCAGTCGATGGGCGGCAGCACCTGGACGATCGTCCGCAAGACCCTGCTGCCCGAGGCCCTGCCCGGCATCGTGGCCTCGGTCACCACCACGGTCATCACCCTGGTCAGTTACTCCGCGATGGCCGGCACCGTCGGCGGCGGCGGCCTCGGCACCCTCGCCGTCAACTACGGCTACCAGCGCTTCGAGACCGCCTTCATGTGGGTCATCGTGGCCGAGCTGGTGATCATCGTCACCGCCGTCCAGCTGATCGGCGACTTCGCCGTCCGGCGGCTCTCCCACCGCGGCCGCACCGGCGGCCGGACGCGGCTGCTCGGCCGCACCCCGGCGGCTCCCGACAAGGACCTCGCCGCCTCCTAGACCTCCCTCGTCCGACCCCGGACGCGGCTCCCCGTTCCACGCAGAAAGGCACTTTTCGTGCGCAACGCCCTGAAGTTCACCAGCATCCTCGCCACCGCCGGCATCGCCCTCTCGCTCGCCGCCTGCGGCAGCTCGGGCTCCTCCTCTTCCTCGGACGCGAACGCGCCGCTGAAGGTCGTGGCCAGCCCCACCCCGCACGGCCAGATCCTGAAGTACGTCAAGGACAACCTCGCGGAGAAGGCGGGCCTCAAGCTCGACATCAAGGAGGTCACCGACTACGTGACCCCCAACACGGCGGTGCAGGACGGTTCGGCCGACGCCAACTACTTCCAGCACGTCCCGTACCTGGAGGACTTCAACAAGAAGCACGGCACGAACATCGTGTCGGTCGAGCCCGTGCACCTGGAGCCGCTGGGCCTCTACTCCAAGAAGGTCAAGGCGATCGGCGACCTCGCGGACGGCGCCACCATCGGCCTGCCGAACGACGCCACCAACGAGGGCCGCGCGCTCAAGCTGCTCGCCGACAACAAGCTGATCACCCTCAAGGACGGCGTCACCACCACCGCCACCCCGGCGGACGTGACCGGCAACCCGAAGAACTTCAAGTGGAAGGAGCTGGAGGCCGCCCAGCTGCCCCGCTCCGTCGCCGACCTCGACGCCGCCGTCATCAACGGCAACTACGCGATCGACTCGGGCCTGAAGCCGGCCACCGACGCCCTGGTGCTGGAGAAGGCCGAGGGCAACCCGTACGCCAACATCCTCGCCGTCAAGAAGGGCAAGGAGAACGACCCGCGGGTCAAGAAGCTGGCCGAGCTGCTGCACTCCGACGAGGTCAAGAAGTACATCGACGACACCTTCCAGGGCTCGGTCATCCCGGCCTTCTGATCGTCGTACGGTCATACCTCGTAACGCCCGACCGGGCCCCCACCGCACCGCGACGGGGGCCCGGTCGGGCAGTATGCAGCAGGGACACTCCGACCGACCGCGTTCTGACGTACCGTCGTGCGGGCAGCGCACCGCGTGGCACCCGGGGCACGCCGGAGGCGTACGGTGTTGTGTTCACGACCCGGCGAGGAGAGACGGCATGGCAGCGAGCTTCCCCGAGACCGCCATCAGCACCGAACGGCTGCTGCTGCGACCCCTTGCGGAGGACGACGCCCCCGGCCTGGCCACGATGATGGCCGACGACCTCGTGCTCGCCTGGACGGACCTGCCGCACCCCTTCACCGAGGAGTACGCGGCCGAACTCGCCCGCACCCTCGCCCCCGCCCACCGGGCCGCCGGCCGCGGCATCGTCTTCGCCGTCACCGAGCACCTCACCCAGCGCCTGGTCGGCCTGGTCGAGCTGCGAAACACCGACTGGCGGCTGCGCAGCACCGAGATCTCCTACGTCACCGCCGTCTGGGCGCGCGGCGAGGGCTACGCCCCGGAGGCCGTCCTCGGCGTCGCCCAGTGGCTGTTCGAGGACCGCGGCTTCCTGCGCCTGGAACTGCGCACCGCCGCCGGGAACACCGCCGCCCAGCAGGTCGCCCAGAAGATCGGCGGCATCAGCGAGGGCGTGCTGCGCAGCGCCTGGATAGTCCGCGGGGAGTCCGGCGAGGTGCTTCAGGACAGCCGCAGCGACCTCATCCTGTGGAGCCTGCTCCCGGAGGACCTGGAGTCCCCCGAGCTGCACCGCGAGGGCTGGCACGGCGACCACCGCTACGTGCTGCGCGACTGAGACACGCCGCCTGTTCACCCGGCGCGGACATGTGTGCGAGATGTCGGGCTCCGGCCGACCGCACCCGGTAGCCTCTGGACCGGTGCCGCACGACGGCGGATCGAGTGGCGCACCGAGTCGAGGGAGAACGGCCGCAGATGGCTGACCGGATCACGGTCATCGGGTGGGACGGCACACCGCTGACCGAGGCCGCCGGCGCGGCCCTGGCCGCGGCGACCCTGGTCGCCGGCGCCCCCTACCAACTGAACGCCCTCCCGGTGCCGGAGGCCGCCGAACGGATCGCCCTCGGCAACGTCCGGCAGGCCGCCCGCAGGATCGCCGAGCACCGCGGCGCCGCCGTCGTGGTCGCCGAGGGCGACCCGGGGTTCTTCGGGGTGGTGCGCACCCTGCGCCGCCCCGAGTACGGCCTCGAACTGGAGGTGCTGCCCGCCGTCTCCTCGGTGGCCGCCGCCTTCGCCCGGGCCGGCATGCCCTGGGAGGACGCCCAGGTGGTCAGCGCGCACGGCGGACGGCTGCGCCGCGCGGCCAACATCTGCCGGGCCCACCCCAAGGTCGCGGTGCTCACCGCGCCGGGCGCCGGGCCCGCCGAACTCGCCCTGATGCTGCGCGGGGTGCACCGGACCTTCGTGGTCTGCGAGGCCCTCGGCACCCCCGACGAGGACGTCACCGTCCTCACCTCCGACCGGATCGCCGACCACGTGTGGCGCGACCCCAACGTGGTGCTGGTGATCGGCGGCGGCGCCCGGACGGGGGCGGTGGACGAGGCGGCCGGCTGGCTCGCCGGGCGCCCGGTCGGCTACCCCGGCGTGGAACGCGGCTGGGCGCTCCCCGGTGACGCCTACGCGGGCGCCGGGCGCACGGAAGGCGAGCCGGGCGCACCGGAGG
>NZ_LFVW01000216.1:0-17336 GCF_001182915.1 Kitasatospora sp. MY 5-36 | reverse complement strand
GGGCCGCTGCGGGACCGGCTGGCGGCGCGGGCCGCGCGGCTGCGGCTGCCGGTGCGCTTCCTCGGGCACCTGGGCGGGCGGGCGGAGCTGGCCCGACTGCTGGGCTGTGCGGACGTGGTGCTCGCGCCCGGCCCGGTGGAGACCTTCGGGCTGGCCGCGATGGAGTCACTGGCCTGCGGGACCCCGGTGGTGGTCAGCCGCTCCTCCGCGCTGCCCGGCCTGGTCGGGCTCGCCGGGGTGGCGGCCGTCGACACCGGCGACGGATTCGCCTCCGCCGTACGGCAGTTGCTGGGTCGGCCGGAGGAGCTGCGACGGGCCTCCGCCCGGGCTCAGGCCGAGCGGTACGGCTGGCCGGCGGCGGTGGCGGCGTTCCTTGCGGCGCACGGTGTACGCGATGACGAGGCGGTGGACGGAGGTCGGAGGTCAGGATGAGCATGCTGGAGGCCGGGCGTGGCCGGGCCGCGGAAGAACGCCCCACGGCCGGCGAGCTGCTGCGCTTCGTCGCCCTCGGGGACTCGCTCACGGAGGGGGTCGGGGACCAGGTCGGCGAGGGCTGGCGCGGCTGGGCCGCCGTCCTCGCCCACGCGCTGCCGCCCGAGGGTCGGGACGTCGAGTTCACCAACCTGGCGTACAGCGGGGCGCTCACCGCGGAATTGACGACACGTCAGTTACCGGGCGCGCTGGCTCTGCGGCCGCAGCTCGCGGCGGTGGTGGTCGGCGGCAACGACACCCTGCGCTCGGGCTTCGACATCCGGCGCACCACCCTGGAACTGGACGCCACGATGGGGGAACTGTCCGGCCACGGCGCCAGACTGCTGACCGCCTGCCTGCCCGACCCGGGCAGCCTGCTCCGGCTCCCGGCGCCGCTCGCCCGTCCCCTGGCGCGCCGGATGCGGGCGGTCAACACCGTGGTACACGCCCTCACCGAACGCCACCGGGCGGTGCACCTGCACATCGCCGAGCTGCCGTGGCTCACGGAGCGTCGGCTGCTGAGCGTCGACCGCCTGCACCCCAGCGCCGAGGGCCACCACCTGATCGCCCGGCGCTTCCACGACCTGCTCACCGAGGCCGGCCACCCCCTCGGCCCGCCCCCGACCGCCGCTCCCGCCGAACCACCTCCGGGCCTGGCCGCCGACCTCTGGTGGATGGCCACCCGGGGCACCCGCTGGCTCGCCGCCCGCAGCACCGACCTCCTGCCGGGCCTGCTCGCACTGGCCGCCGCGGAGGGCGTCGCCCGCCTGCGCGGCGGGAGCCGGCGGCACGACGAGCAGATGGCCCGGGCCGCGGCGCAGGCCCTCGCCTCGCTGGGGTGAGGAGCGCGCCGGGGTGGCGGGGACGGCGAAGGCGGTGGAACCGGGGACTGTTGCGGAAGTGCGCGCGGCGGCGGGAGTGGCGTAGTACTTGTGGAGGGTCCCGGAGGCATTCCCGTTCTTGTCTGGAGTCGTCGATGTCCGTTCGCCGTGTCGTGCCCAACATCCGGTCGGAGGCCGCGCAGGAGAGCCGGGAGTTCTACGGCCTGCTGGGCTTCGAGGAGGTCATGAACCACGGCTGGATCATGACGCTCGCCTCCCCGTCCAGCCCGGCGGCGCAGGTCAGCTTCATGACCGGCGACAGGACCGCGCCGGTCACCCCCGACCTGAGCGTCGAGGTCGACGACGTGGACGCGGCCTACGCGGCCGTGCTGGCCGGCGGTGCGGAGATCGTCCACCCCTTGCAGGACGAGGAGTGGGGCGTACGGCGGTTCTTCGTCCGCGACCCCAACGGCCGTGTGGTCAACGTCCTGGGCCACCGCTGACACCTTCGCTCCCCCGCGACCGGGGACGGTGCCGGTCACGGCCGGGATCGGCGGGGCCGTTCGGCGGGAACCATCGGGGTGGCCCGGGTTGTCGTGTCCGGGGAGAGCGTGACGGAGGGAGTCGGGGTGGAGAGCTCGGGCGCGGTGGGCCGGGACGTCATGGCGGCGGCGGGGGTGCTGTTCTCGGACGGGGCGGGGCGGCTGCTGGTGGTGCGGCTGCCGTACGACCGGAAGCATCCGGTGGCGATCCCGGGCGGCGGGTGGGAGCCGACGGACCGGTCGCCGAGGGAGACCGCCCTGCGGGAGATCCGGGAGGAGCTGGGGTTCACGCCCCGGTTGGGGCCGCTGGCCGGCGTGGACTGGGCGCTGCTGCGCGAGGGCGACCGGCCGATCGTCGTGTACCTCTACTGGGCCGAGCCGCTGACGGCGGAGCAGGTGGCGGCGTTCCGGCCGGACACGGCGGAGGTCGGCGGCTGGACCTGGCTGACGGCGGAGCAGGCCGGACACGCCCTGCCACCGCGATTGTCCCGCCGGGTGACGGCCTGTCTGCGGGCACCGGGCGACACCGGGCCACTGGAGCTGGAGGACAGCCGGCCGGTCGGCCACACGCTCGGGCGGTTGCCCGCCGACGGGCCGGTACCCGAGTACGCCGGACTGGCCGCCGCACCGGGGCTGACGCCGTCCGCCGAGGGGCCGCCGGAACCCTCGCAGCCGCCGATGGACCGGGCGACCTACTACGCCACCCGGCCGCGCATCCGGACCAAGGCGCGGGCACTGTTCACCGACGCCGCCGGCCGGGTGCTGCTGGTGCGGCTGCGGCCGTGGGACGGGCCGGTCGGGCAGGTGCCGCACTGGACGCTGCCGGGCGGCGGGGTCGAGGCGGACCGGGAGATGCCCCGGGCGGCCGCCCGGCGGGAGATCCGCGAGGAGCTCGGCTGGGACGTGGAACCGGGGCCACTGCTGGCGCTGGACTGGCAGCCGGGTGCGGCGGCCGACCCGGAGGCGGACCCGGCGACCGGCCGGGACACCGCCGTCCTGGTGTACGTGTTCGACGGGGGCACGGTGACGGAGCGGATGCTCGACTCCCTCGTGCTGCCGGAGGACGAACTGGTCGAGTGGCGGCTCTGCGACCCGGCCGAGGCGCGGGCACTGCTGACCGGCCCGTCCTGGGACCGTACGGCCGCCGCACTGGCCGCCCGGGAACGGTCGGGCGGACCGGTCGAGCTGGTGCGTGGGCGGAGCGTCGGGCCGGACCTGCCGCAGGGGTGAGGCCGGGTGGACGGAGCCCGGCGGGGCGTGAGCCGCCGCCGGGGCCTCGTCCGCTTCCTCGCACGTCGGGCGCGGTGGGCCGGCGCGGCGCTTCGGGGCGCCGCGTCAGACCTCCAGCTCGGCCTCGATCCGGCCCAGCTGGTGGCGGGCCATCGCGAGGTTGGCGCGCGCCTTGTCCAGCGCGAGGTAGAGGAACAGGCCCTTGCCGGTACGGCCGGTGAGCGGGCGGATCAGGTGGTACTGGCTGGTCAGGGTGATCAGTATGTCCTCGATCCCGTCCTGGAGGCCGAGCATGTCCATGGTGCGCATCTTGGCGCGGACCACGTCGGTGTTGCCGGCGGCGGCGACGTTGAGGTCCAGGCCGCCGGGGCCGTCGAGGGTGGCCAGCGCCATGCCGCTGTTGTAGTCCACCAGGGCCGCGCCGATGGCGCCCTCGATGCTGGTCATGGCCTGCTTGAGCGCGCCGGCTGCGTCGGTCATCTGGGTAACTCCCGTTCTTTGGTGGGTGGTTCGGTTTCAGGCGGTGCGGTTTCAGGCGGTGCGGTGGTCTGGTGGCGCGGTCAGCCCGCGTCGCGCGGGTCCTTGGGTACGAGCGCGTCGTTGAGCAGCTCCGCGATGCGCTGCGCGCTGCGGCGGGCCTCCAGGTGCAGCCGGCCGACGTTGACGTCGGGGTGCGCCAGCAGCGTCAGCACGCAACTGCCGCCGGCCGCGTAGGTGGCGACGTAGCCGTTCTCGCCGCGCACCAGCGACTCGCGGAACTCGCCCTGGCCGGTGGTGTCGGCGAGCCGCTGGGCCAGCGAGAGCGAGGCCGCCGTCATCGCGGCCAGACCCGAGGGCTCGGTGCCGTGGGTGTCGTGCGCGATCAACAGGCCGTCCACGCTGGCGACCAGACCACCCGCGAGGTGCGGGACGCGGTGCTTGACGGCGCGCAGTTCGGCGAGCAACTCGGTCTCCAAGGCGATCAGTTGTCTCCTTCCGACACGCTGCTTGAGTGCCCGCCTCATGGCCGGAACGACGGGGTCGCGGGCGGGGAATGGGTCAAAGTCGGGCCTCCAGAAGGTCTCGGACCCGGGTCAGCAGCGCGATGTCCGGGTCGGGGACGGTCAGCGGGTGGGCCGCTGCCGTGGTGGGCGGGCGTTCTGATCGCGTGGGGGCGTCGGTCCCGGTGTCAGCCCCGGCGGGGGCACCGGCGGGGGTGCCGGTACGGGCTGCGGCGGGGTCGGCCGTGACCGGGGCTCCGGGGAGTCCGGCACCCCGGAGGCTGGCGCCGGGGATCCTGCGGTGCAGCCCTCCGGCCGGTCCGCTCGTGACCGGTGGGGGAACTTCGGGTGCCGGTACGGCCGTTGGCGACACCTCCGGCACCTGGGCCGCCGTCGGCACGTCGGGCGGGCGCGGTACGTCAGCTGGCAACGGCGCGTCCAGCAGCCCGGCGGCGGCGAGCCGTCGGACGTCGGCCGTCACGCCGAAACCGGAGCGGCCGAGCAGCCGGGCCAGGTCGGCCGGGGTCCTGCGGCCGTCGGCGTGGTCCAGCAGCTCGCGGCGCCGGCGGCCGGACGGGCGGTGGGAGGCTCGGCGGACGTGCTCGACCGGGCGGACGGGCGCGGTGTCGAGCTGCCCCCACGGCCAGATCCCGTCGAGCAGTTGCCGACGGCGTGCGACCTCGCGACGGATCCGGGCCGGGTCGACGTCCGCGACCGGTCCGAGCCAGTGCCGGGCGTCGGCCTCGAACCGCCAGACTCCGCCGCCCGGGTCGGCGAGGACGAAGAACGAGGCGTCGAACAGCGTTCCCAGGTGGCCGAGTTCGAGCTCTCCCCGGGTGAGCAGCCGCCGTTCGACGAGCTCCTCGCCGACCCTCGACCGAGGTCCGTGAATCCGGAGCAGCTCCGCCCAGCCCTCGGGGGTGATCCGGCCGCAGCCGATGAGCAGGTCGGCCAGGCCGGGGGCCCGGGAGGACTGGGCGGCGGCCACCCGCCCGTCGACCAGGTGGAGGCTGCCGAGCGGTCCGTGCAGGGCGCCGGTGGCGCGACGGTCGGCGAGCAGGGCGAGCGCCTCGCCCGGGGTCCTCGGGGTGGCGGCCCCCGCCCAGGGCGGCGGCGCGGTGCCGGTCGCGGCGGTCACGCGCTCACCCCAGCACCAGTTCGTCGGTGAGCGCCTGGAGGCGGAAGCGGGCGGCGGCGAGGTTGCCCTCCGCGCGGTCCAGCCAGAGGTGCAGCACGAGCCTGTTGTCGAAGACGGTGTCGATGAAGCGGATCAGGTGGTAGCTGCGGCCGGCGGTGACGATGATGTCCTCCAGCGGGGCCCGCCGGTCCTCCGCCACGGTGAAGGTCTGGCTCTCAACGGCCGCCCGCACCAAGTCGGTTGCCTCGGCGGCGGAGGTTTCGTGCTCTCCGGTCGGGCTGTCCCCGAGGCTGCCGAGGGCGAGCCCGCTGCTCCAGTCGACCAGGCTCGCGGCGCGGGCCCCGGGGATCGCCATCGCTCCGGAGAGGCATTCGTCGATACCGGGCACACCGGCTCCTTCGCGGGGTCTGGGCGGCCGGACGCAGCGCGGCGCCGACCGGTTCACCACCAGCAGTGGCTAGTTCGACACGGAAGGCTACTGCCGGATTCCATCGGACGAACATTCCGATGGCATATTCACACCGGCAACGGCCAGTTCCGGCCAAGAATTGACGATGCATCAGACCGGGATGGGAGGTGACGCCACTGGTGGGCCAGGGCGGTTGGAGCGCCGTTCACCGGCCGCCTGGCACGGGACCTTGGCCGATACCGGGCCGTGCCGGAGGGTTTCGTCATCGAAAGTGCGATAAGAGGACGAGCTCATGGAGCGCGAACACGCCGAAGGGGCCCGTTCCGTTGGACGGAACGAGCCCCTTCGATGGGAGCGCCAGGCCCGGATCGCACGGACTCTCCCTACTGAAAGTAGGGCGTGCTCTGGTAGCACCGCTGACGCCTGTTCGAGATTCGTTTCCCGGAAGGTCACTTCCTCTCGACGGGAAGAACACTAGCAGGCCATCACGCCTGGTCAGAAATCGCGACCGGGGAGCCGCCGGGCGCTGCCGGGCCGGCCGGTGCCGGTCAGCCCAGCAGCGCCCGGTAGCCCCCGATCAGGGCGGTGAGCCCGAGTTCGAAGGCCCGGTCCGCGCGCTCGCGCCCGACGGGGACGGCGTCCAGGGCGTCGGCCAGCCGCGGGGTGGCGGCGCGGTCGACGGCGTCGACCATGACGTCCGGGGCGACCAGGTCCAGCGCCGAGCCCAGGATGAAGCTCTCCAGGGCGGTGATCAGGCCCATCACGTCCTGCGCGGCGAAGCCCGCGTCCTCCAGGGTGGCGACGGCCCGCTCGTACAGCTCGTGCATGAACGATTCGGCAAGCGGCGCGGTGGCGAGCAGCCGGACGATGCCGGGGTGTTCGGCGAAGGCGTCCCGGTAGGCGTGCGCCCAGGTGCGCAGCGCGGCGTCCCAGGGCTGGTCCCACATCGACTGCTCGCCGATCGTGCGCACCAGCTCGGCGCGCATCAGGGCGACGATCTCGGCCCGGCCGGCCACGTGGTGGTAGAGCGCGGAGGGGCTGACCTTGAGCGCACCGGCCAGCGCGGGGATGGTGAGGTCCCCCGCCTCGTCGACCAGCCGGAGCGCGGTGTCCACGATGCGCTGCCGGTCCAGCAGGGGTGTGCGCGGCCTGGGCATGCCCGGTTCCTCACCTTCGGGGTCGCCGGGCGGCCCGTCGGCCCCCGACAGACCAAGATCGTCGTTATCCAAGCGTTATTGAACGGCTTTCAGTAAAACCCTTCCGCACCCGCCGGTGCCGCGCCTACGGTAACCGAACCCCATTCGGTTAGGCAGGCCGCGCACCCGTCGGCCCGCCCTGCCCCGGAGAGGACGCACACCCCCGTATGCGTGCCGAAACGATCTTCACCGGCGGCCGGATCCACACCGGAGACCCCGCCCTCCCCCGCACCCACGCCCTCGCCGTCAGCGCGGGGCGGATCGCCGCCCTCGGCGACGCCGCCCTCGCCCTGCGCGACGAAGGCACCGAGACCGTCGACCTCGACGGCGGCGCCCTGCTGCCCTCCTTCGGCGACGGCCACGTCCACCCGCTGCTCGGCGCCATCGGCCTGCGCGGCGTGCCCGTCCGCGACTGCACCAGCGTGGCGCAGGTCGTGGCGGCCGTCCGCGACTGGGCGCGGCGCCACCCCGAGGCCGAGTGGATCACCGGCGACGCCGTGGATCCGTCACTGGCCGAGGGCGGGCTGTTCGACGCCCGGCTGCTCGACGCCGCCGTACCCGACCGGCCGGTACTGCTGCGCACCATGGACCACCACACCGGCTGGGCCAACAGCGAGGCGCTGCGCCGGGCCGGGTACGGGCCGGACACGCCCCAGCCGGTCGGCGGCGAGATCGTCCGACGGCCGGACGGCAGCCCGCTCGGCACCCTGCGCGAGTTCGGCGCGCTCAACCCCGTCCTCGCGCTCGTCCCGCCGCGGCCACTGGCCGAACAGGTCGCCGCGCTGCGGGAGACCACCGCCGCGCTCGCCGCCGCCGGACTCACCTGGCTCCAGGACGCCTGGGTCGAACCCGCGCAGGTGGACACCTGGCTGGCGGCCGTCGCCGAGCAGGACCTGCCGGTCCGGGCCGGACTCGCCCTGCTGCTCGAACCGGACGGCTGGCGCGGGCGGCTCCCCCGCCTGGCCGCCGACCGCGACCGGGTCGAGGCCGCCGGGCGCGGACGGCTCAGCGCGCGGGCGGTCAAGTTCTTCGCCGACGGCGTCATCGAGTCCGGCACGGCCGCGCTGCTGGAGCCGTACAGCGACTGCCCGCACTCCCACGGCGTCGCCAACTGGACCGGCGCCGAGCTGGCGGAGGCCGTCACCGCCGTGGACGCGATGGGCTTCCAGCCGCACATCCACGCGATCGGCGACCACGGCGTACGGATCGCGCTGGACGCCGTCGAGGCCGCCGCCCGCCGCAACGGGCCGCGCGCCCGCCGGCCGGTGATCGCGCACGTCCAGCTGGTCCACCCGGACGACCTGCCGCGGTTCGCCGAACTCGGGGTGATCGCCAACTTCGAACCGCTGTGGGCGCAGACCGACCCGCTGATGACCGAGCTCACCCTGCCCCGGATCGGCCCGGACCGCGGTTCCCGGCAGTACCAGATCGCCGCCCTGCTGCGCGGCGGCGCCCGGGTCTCCTTCGGCAGCGACTGGCCGGTCACCCGCTACGAGCCGCTCGCCGGGCTGGCCACCGCCGTCACCCGGCAGACGCCGGACGGGCTGCCGGACGGCGGCTGGCTGCCCGAGGAGCGGATCGGGCTCACCGAGGCGCTGGCGGCGTACTCGGCGGGCGTGGCGCACCAGGCCTTCGAGGAGGCCGAGTGGGGCGTACTGCGGCCGGGCCTGCGGGCCGACCTGGTGCACCTGGCCACCGATCCGTACGCGGTGCCGGCCGGTGAGCTGGCCTCGATCGAGGTGGCCGGCACCTGGCTCGGCGGACGGCGCACCCACGGTGGGCCGCCCGGCGGCGACCGCTCGACGCGCTGAGGCGCGCCCCGGCTGTCCGGCTGTCCGGCTGCGGCCGGTCCGGCTTGTTTGGCTTGTCCGGCTGCGGCTCGACGCGCTGAGACGTCCTGGCCGCCCCGCCGCCCCGCCCGGACGGATGTCCCGACCGGTTCCGGCCGTCCCCCACGGCGTCCGTGCCTCGTTCCCCGGTCGGCGGCCGACGCGTCCGCGCCGCCGACCGCCCTACCCTCGTACCCACGACCCCAGGAGAGCTCCCCCATGACCCTGCCCTCCGACGCGGCCTCCCCCGCCGCACTCCGTCCCCCCGACCCCGGCGCCCCTTCCACCCCCACCTCCCCGGGCACCGCTGGCGGGCTGGAGCGCGGGGTGCTCGGCACCGGCGACATCGTCTTCTTCGTCGTGGCCGCCGCCGCGCCGCTGACCGTGATGGCCGGCGTGGCGCCGTTCGCCATCTCCTTCGGCGGCATCGGCGCGCCGGTCGCCTACCTGGCCACCGGCGTGGTGCTGGCGCTCTTCGCGGTCGGCTTCACCACCATGACCGCGCACATCCGCAACGCCGGCGCCTTCTACGCCTACGTCACCCGCGGCCTCGGCCGGGCGGCCGGGCTGGGCGCGGCACTGCTCGCGGTGCTCTCGTACAACGCGATCCAGATCGGCATGTTCGGCGCCTTCGGGTTCTTCGCCCACACCACGGCCGAGGACCTGCTCGGGCTGGACCTGCCCTGGCCGGTCTGGGCGCTGCTCGGGGTCGCGGTGGTCTGGTTCCTCGGCTTCCGCTCGATAGACCTCGGGGCCAAGGTGCTCGGGGCGCTGCTGATCGCCGAGACCGGCATCCTGCTGGTGCTCGCGGTGGCGGTGCTGGTCAAGGGCGGGGCGCACGGGCTGAGCCTGTCCTCGTTCGCCCCGGAGCACGTGTTCTCCGGCGGGATGGGCGGGGTGCTCGGCCTCTCCTTCGCCGCCTTCATCGGCTTCGAGGCGACCGCGATCTACCGTGAGGAGGCCCGGCAGCCGCAGCGGACCGTGCCGCGCGCGACCTACGCCGCGATCGTCTTCCTCGGCCTCTTCTACACCTTCGTCACCTGGATGATCGTGCAGGCCTTCGGCGACACCGGGGCCGTCGCGACCGCCACCGCCGACCCGGCCGGGATGTTCTTCACCGCGATGACCGACTACGTCGGCGGCTGGGCGACGGACGTGCAGCGGGTGCTGATCGTCACCAGCCTGCTCGCGGCGCTGCTCGCCTTCCACAACACCATCACCCGGTACGGCTACGCGCTGGCCACCGAGCAGGCAGCCCCGGCCGTGCTGGGCCGCGTCCACCCGCGGCACGGTTCGCCGTGGGCCGGCGGCATCGTGCAGTCGGTGGTGGCGGCGGTGGCCGTCGGGGTGGCCGCGCTGATCGGGGCGGACCCGTACAACCAGTTCTTCCTCTGGGCGAACTCCCCCGGGGTGGTCGGCATCCTGGTGCTCCAGGCGCTGGCCGGTCTGGCCGTGTTCGCCTTCTTCCGCCGCAACCGGGCGGCCGCCGCGAGCGCCGGGGCGTTCCGTACGGTCGTGGCGCCGCTGGCCGCCACCGTGCTGCTGTGCGGGGCCACCGCGCTGGTGGTGTGGCGGCTCGACCTGTTCACCGGCGCCGGCCCGGAGGTCAACTGGCCGCTGGTCGCGATCGTGCCGGTGGTGTTCCTGACCGGCGTCGGGATCGCGCTGCGGCTGCGGGCCCGACGGCCGGAGGTGTACGCGCGGCTCGGAACGACCGAGGTCGACGGGGGCTGAGCGGTAGCGCCGGGCAGCGGGAGGGGAGCAGCGAGCGCCGGGCAGCCGGCGAGGCCCGGCCCGGACCGGTGACGGCTCCGCCTCCTCCGGGCCCGCTCAGGCCCGGCCGACGGCCTCGGCGAGGAGCCGGTAGGAGTCCAGCAGCGCGGCGCGGTCGTAGGTACTGGTGGTGACCAGGAACTCGTCCGCCCCGCTGCGCTCCACCAGCGCCAGCAGCGCGGCGGCGGCCTGCTCCGGGGTGCCCGCGATGTGGCCCTTGAGCGACTGCTCGTACGCGGCCCGCTCCCGGACGGTCATCTCCCGGGCGAGGATCTCCGCCGCCGGGGCCAGGGGCGGGAACTCGCCGTGGGTACGGGAGTACGCGCCGGACCAGGCCTCCGGGACGAGCAGCTCACGCGCCCGCTCGGCCGTCTCGGCGACCGCCACCGTGCCCGAGACCACCACGTACGGCTCGGCGGCGTGCGCCGAGGGGCGGAACCGGTCGCGGTAGCGGTCGATCGCCGCGAGCATCCGGTCCTCCCCGTGCGGGGCGGCGATCACCAGCGGCAGCCCGGCGTCGGCGGCCAGGTCGGCGCCCGCACCGGTGGCCAGGACGAAGGCCGGGACGTGCAGGCCCTCGGCCGGCCGGGCGTGGACCCCGCGGTGCGCCTGCTGCGAGCCGTCGAAGTAGCCGAGCAGTTCGGCCAGCTGGGCACCGAACTCGTCCGCTGCGCCCTTCTCGCGCCCGAGCGCCCGCCGGACGCCGTCGGTGAAGCCCACCGAGCGCCCGAGCCCCATGTCGATCCGCCCCGGGAACAGCGCGGCCAGCACCCCGAACTGCTCGGCCACCACCAGCGGCTGATGGTTGGGCAGCATCACCCCGCCGGTGCCGACCCGGATCCGGGAGGTGGCCGCCGCCACGGCCGCGGCGAGCACGGTGGGCGCCGACCCGGCCACCCCCGGCACGCCGTGGTGCTCGGAGACCCAGAACCGGTGGTAGCCGAGCCGCTCCGCCTCGCGGGCGAAGGCCACCGTGTCCCGCAGTGCCCGGGCCGGCTCCTCACCCTGTCTGGTCCGGGAGCGGTCGAGCACGGAGATCCTGGTCGTGGGCGCGGCGCTGGTCACGTCGGTGCACAACGCCCTCCCTCCGCGCGGGCATTCCCCGGGCGGCCCCGGGCCGGGGCCGGCGGCCGTCGGCCGGCCGGTCAGGCGCCCGCCCCGGGTATTCGGCCCCGGCGGGCGTCCGCGGCCGCGGCACCGGCCTTGGTCTTCCGGCGGCCCCAGGGCTTGTACACCGACAGGACCACGGTGAACAGGTAGAGCGACAGCGCCACCGCCGGGACGATCACCGTGTTGTACCGGACGAAGCCGAGGTCCGCCGCCGTGATCGGGCCGGTCGGATGCGCGTCCACCACCCGCACCGCGTCGTGCAGCCGGTCACTGAGCGCGAAGACAGAGGCCGCCATCGCCCCCAGCGTCAGCCAGAACTTGGTACTCACCCAGTAGTACCGGAACAGCCCCCAGGAGGTGCCGAGCCCGAGCGCCACCCCGCTCAGGAAGGTGAGCAGGCTCAGCGGCAGGATCAGCACGTCGCCGAGCAGGCCCATCGCCCGGTAGGCGGTGCGCAGCCGGTCGGCGTCGCCGGCGCCCACGGCCGTCAGCGCCGTCACCGCCAGGGTGAGCAGGCAGAGCATCAGCGCCAGCCAGCTCACCGAGGCGGTGATGTGCAGGACGACCAGGCGTTTGCGCGCCGCCGGTGTCAGGCGACGGCCCGCGGACCGCCGCCCGACACCGGACGCCGGTTCGGACGCCGTGACGGCGCCGGTGGGCGAGCGCACGGGGTACCTCCTTCGAGTCGGGGCCACGAGGACGGCCCCAGGCTCTCCCGTCAGATCCTCATCGGGCATCTGACGGTGGAAGTAACCTCGCCTACTCCCCGGCGAGTACACGCACCGGGCGACAGCCAGAGCGCTCCTCCCCGAGGAGCAGCACGGAACAGCGGGGAACAGCCGGAGACAGCGGGAAACAGCCCCGACCGCGGCTCCCCCGGAGCCGGCCTCAGTCGGTCACCGCGAACCCCTGCGCCGCGCCCAGCTGCTGCAGCGAGGCCTGGCCGGGGATCCCGTCCGCCGCCCCCGCCTGGTACCCGCAGCGCCGCTGCCAGGCCGCGTACGCGGAGACCGTCCGGGTGCCGAACGAGCCGTCCACCCACCGCTGGTCGAGCAGCCCCTCGTCGGCGAGCGCCTGCTCCACGATGGCCACCTCGGACCCGTACGTCAGGTGCCCCTGCGCGGCCCCCGGGTCGGTCCCGGCGGCCGCGACCACGTGGGACACCGAGACCGTCCGCTGCCCGGGCAGGTAGCCGAGCAGCCGGCGCAGCGAGCTCTCCCCCGGGACGCCGTCCGCCGCCTGCCCGGCGTAGCCCAGACTCCCCTGGTAGTCCGCGTAGTTCTCGGTGTCCGCGTCCGTCCAGTTCGGGCCGGGGCCGGAGCGGTAGTGGTCGCCGAAGCCGTGCGCGACCAGCGCCCGCCCGACCACCGTCACCTGGTAGCCCTGGGCGCCGTAGCCGTACGGCAGGCCGTTGATGCTGACCTGGTAGCGGGCGGTCGTGACCGGGGGCACCGGCTGCTGCTGGGGCGGGATGCCCGGGGAGCCGGGCCCGGCCGTGAGGTCGGGCCAGGAGCCGGGGTCGGTGTGGTCGTTGTACGGCACGTGGGCGTGCGCGTACCAGCCGCCGAGGGCCTCCCAGGTCCGCTCGTCGCGGTGGCCGGAGAAGTCGGTCGGCCGGCCCATCGGCCAGATGTCGGGCACGCCCCAGGAGGAGATCCAGGCGTGGATCCGGTCCCAGCCCGCGCACGGGGTGTCGACCAGGCGCGGGTAGACGGCGCCCTGGTAGCGGCAGTAGGGGAAGAACACCGCCTCGATCTGGATCACCACCCGCCCGGCCCGGTTGGTGCGGGTGGGGCTCTGGCTGGGGCTGAGCAGGCTCTTCGAGCGGGAGTCGGCCGGGAACAGCTGCGCCGTGCGGCCGCTGAACGGGTCCCAGACCAGGTGCGGCGCGTCGCCGGCGCCGCTGCCGGTGAAGTAGCCGACCAGGTCCTCATAGGAGCACCAGTCCTGCGGCGCGGCGGCGGTCGCGTTGCGGTCCCAGGTGATGTGGGCGATGGCCTTCGGCGGGTACTGCTGATCGGTCGGCGCGTGGTCGCCGAGGTCGTGGATCTCGGCACCGGGCAGCCACAGTTCGGGCATCGTGGGCTCCTCCGAACGGCGTGAGGGCATCACCTCCGGTATCGGCAGGCAGGGCTCACGGATTGACCCCGACGGCGCAAAACCCCGGCAATGAACCCCCCGTACCCGTCCGGCCGTTCGACTCAGCGAGGGCTCTTCGTCCTCGCGTGCGATTCGGGCGCCCGTGCGGGGACGGCCGGTCGTACGGAAGGGGGCGCATTCCACCCCGTCGGGGCGCCGCTGTCAATCGTTGACTTCACAAGTGGTCTAGTCCACGGTGGTCCGGCAGACCGGCCCGAGCCGCCGTCCGGGATCCCCCTGTGCGCTCAACTGGCAATCACTGCACCGAATCTGACGATCCGATGGAGAAACCCGCACCATGCAAAGAGTCTGCCTCGCCCTGCCCACCATGCGGTCCTGCCCCGACACCATCGCGGAACTCGCCGAGGAGGCGGCCTACGCCGTCGCGACCTTCGGGGTCGAGGTGCACCTGCTCGTCCTCGACACCACCGACGCCGTCGCCTTCGCGGAGAACGCGGGCGCCGTGGCCGCGCTGGAGCCCACCCCCGGCGTGGTCGTCCACCACCTCGGCGAGGCGCGGCAGCGGGAGTTCCTGCGCCGGGTGGCCGAGCGCTCCGGCGCCGCCGACCCCGAACTGCTGCTCGACATGATGCTGCCGCCGGCCGTCGCGTACGGCTCCTGCGTCAACCGGCTCTTCCTCGGCGCGGCCGCCCTGGGCTGCACCTCGGCGCACCTGCGCAACGACGACGCCGACTTCCAGGTCGTCGACGGCCGGAAGGTCTTCCCGATCCACCACGAGCTGCTCTCGATCGGCCGGCCGGCCGGCGAGGCGGCGGCCGTCGTGTCCCGCTCCGAGCTCGACCCGGCCGACGCGGACAAGCCGGTGATGCTGGTCAGCGGCTCCTTCATCGGCGAACTCAACGTGGACATCAGCGAGATCCACGAGCTGGACCCGGCCGTCTACCGCGAGGTGGTGCGCCTGTGGACCCCGCCGGTGTGGTCGGAGGAGGAGCAGGACGCGATGGTGGACGTCTCCTTCAAGGGCGCCGGCTCCGAGCCGTTCACCACCGACGAGTCCGTCCTCGGCGTGCCCGACATCTGGGACGTCTACATGTGCAACATCGCCCTGGACCACCGGGCCTACGAGGTGCTGCCGCTGCTGCCCTCGATCGAGACGATCGGCAGCGACTACGCCCTGCTGCACGCCATGGTCCACTCCCGGCTGCCCGGCGTCGTCCACAACCGCCACATCGTCAACTACTACACGCCCGAGCGCCGCACCGGCGCCGGCTTCGTCAACTACCAGCTGCGGTTCGTCAAGTTCCTGCTCTCGATGCTGTACCTGTACCCGGTCTACGGCGGCATGATCGACCTCGGCCGCGGGCTGCTGGACGAGCGGCACGGGCTGAAGGTCGAACCGCTCCTCGACCTGGTGCGCGGCAGCGTCGACTGGGACCGGGCCGGGAACGAGCACTGCCTGGACGTCCTGGACCGCTCCTACCGCAAGCTGGGCGGCAAGTACGCCGAGCTCGCGGACGTGGTGGCCGAGCGGCGGCAGCAGCTGCTGGACGAGGCGCGGGCGGACGCCGAGCGCTGGGCGGTGCTGGTGGAGGCCTGGGCGGCACTGGTGGCCGCCTCCCGCGCCGAGGGGCTCGGCGCCTCGGAGGTTCCGGCCTAGTGGGCGAGGACCTCCGGATCCGGCTCCTGGCCGACGGCGACTGGGACGCCGTGGTCGCGCTGGAGTACGACGCCTACGCGGCCGACGGCCTGTCGGAGGGCCGGGAGGCGCTGCAGTCCCGCGCCCTCGGCTCGCCGGAGACCTGCTTCGTGCTGGAGCAGGGCGGCACGGTCCGCGGCTACCTGCTGAGCCTGCCGTACCCGCCGCTGCGCTGCCCGGACCTCGCCCGGGCGGAGGACGCGGTGCACGAGTCGGGCAACCTGCACGTGCACGACCTGGTGATCGCCGAGGACCTGCGCGGCCGGGAGGTCGCGCTGGGGTTCATCCGGCACTTCCGGGAGCGGGCGGAGGAGCTGGGCTTCGAGCGGATCTCGATGGTCGCGGTGCGCGGGGCGGACATCCTGCTGCGGCTGCTCGGCTACCGCGCGCACCGGGAGGTGGCGGTCCCCGCGTCCTACGGGCGACGCGCCGTCTACATGTCGATGCCGGTGCGCTGACCTGCGGGGATACCTGGACGACTGCCCACTCTTTTGGCCTAGTCCGGACGGCGAAGATCACCCCATCGGGTGAAGCTGGTGGCGGCTGCGCCCGCGCGCGCGGCCGCCGGCAGCACCCGTCCGTACGCCCGAGGGAGAAGCGCATGAAGGCAGCCGTCGTCCACGACTTCACCGCACCGCTGGCCGTCGAGGACCGCCCCCTACCGAAGCCCGCCGCGCACCAGGTCCGGGTCCGGATCGAGGCCTCCGGCCTCTGCCACACCGACATCCACGCCGCCCACGGCGACTGGCCGGTCAAGCCCAGCCCGCCGTTCGTCCCCGGGCACGAGGGCGTCGGCATCGTCGAGGCGGCCGGCGACCAGGTCCGGCACGTCCGGGTGGGCGAACGGGTCGCCATCCCCTGGCTCGCGGACGCCTGCGGGCGCTGCGACCACTGCGTCTCCGGCTGGGAGACGCTCTGCCTCCAGCAGCACAACAGCGGCTACTCGGTGGACGGCGCCTACGCCGAGTACGCGCTCGCGCACGGCGACTACGTCGTCCCCGTCCCGGACGGCATCGACCCGCTGGACGCCGCCCCGCTGTCCTGCGCGGGCGTCACCACCTACAAGGCGCTCAAGGTCTCGGACGCCCGGCCCGGCACCCGGGTGCTGGTCTCCGGCATCGGCGGGCTCGGCCACCTGGCCCTCCAGTACGCCCGGATCTTCGGCGCCGAGACCATCGCCGTCGACGTCACCGACGACAAGCTCGCCCTGGCCCGCGAGCTCGGCGCCGACCACGTCCTGGACGCCCGCACCCAGGACGTCGCGGCCGAGGTCCAGGCCCTGGGCGGCGCCCACGCCTCGATCGCCCTCGCCGTCAGCAACGCCTCCTTCCAGGCGGCCTACAGCGCCCTGCGCCGCGGCGGCACCCTCGTCCTGGTCGCCCTCCCGGCCGAGGGCAGGCTCGAACTCCCGGTCTTCGAGACGGTGCTGAACGGCACCAAGGTGATCGGCTCGATCGTCGGCACCCGCGAGGACCTCGCCGAGGTCTTCCGCCTGCACGCCCTCGGCCGCACCCGGGTGATCCGCGAGACCCGCCGGCTGGAGGACGTGAACGCCTGCTTCGACGAGGTCCTGAGCGGCAAGGTCTCCGCCCGCCTGGTCTTCGACCTGCGCTGACACCCCCGTCCACGGCGCGGGTCTGCCGACGGGCCGCGCCCGGCTACGTCCGGATCGCGTCTCAGTCGCGTCTCCGTTCGGTTCGGCATGGGTACGAACCGGGCCCCGGTCCGGGATCGTGGGGGCAACCACTCGTGCGGCAAGGGGAGTTGCCATGGGGGACGGCCGGGGCTTGGCACCGGATGCGGTGGCGGCGCTGCTGGGCGACGGGCCGCACCGGGCGGTGGCGGAGGTCGTCCGGGCGCGGTTGCGGACGGTGCCGGAGGGGGCCCGGGCGCTGACGGCGGCGGAGGCGAGCCCGGGGGACGCGCGGGCACGGGCGCTGCTGACCGCCGCCGTCGACCACCTGCTGGCCGCGGACCCGGCGTTCGCGCGGTACCTCGCCACCACCGGGCTCGGGAAGCCGGCCGACCCGCCGACCGTCCA
>NZ_LFVW01000021.1:0-11704 GCF_001182915.1 Kitasatospora sp. MY 5-36 | reverse complement strand
GCCCCCGCCGGTACGGCGGTGGAGTCCGTGACGGCGGCCCGCCGGGAGGGCGGGACCATCGACGGAACCGGGGTGGTGGGCGGCACGGTCACCGGTGTTCCCGCCTTCTGCGAGGTGACCGTCACCCTGACCCACCCGGGCGACAACGACCATGCGAGGGTGCGGACCTGGCTGCCCGTCAGCGGCTGGAACGGCCGCTTCCAGGCGCTCGGCGGAAGCGCCTTCGCCGCCGGGGACAACGGCGTCGGGATGGGCACCGCGGTCAAGAACGGCTACGCCGCGACCACCACCGACGGCGGGCTCGCCGATGCCGTGGACGCCGGCTGGGCGCTGAACGCGAAGGGCGAGGTCGACACCGCGCTGCTGAACAACCTCGCGTCCCGCTCCCAGCACGAGGCGGCGATCGTCGGCAAGCAGGTGGTCGCCACGCACTTCGGCAGTCCGGCCTCCTACTCCTACTTCAATGGGTGCTCCACCGGCGGGCGCCAGGGTTACCTGGAGGCCCAGCGCTACCCCGACGACTTCGACGGCATCCTCGCCAACGCGCCCGCCGTCAGCTGGGACGAGTTCGAAGTCGCCACCCTGTGGCCGCAGGTGGTCATGAACAACGAGAGGACCTACCCGTCCGCCTGCGCGTTCAAGGCCTTCACGGACGCCGCCGTCGCGGCCTGCGACCCGCTCGACGGAGCCGAGGACAAGCTGGTCAACGACGCGTCGCGGTGCGACTTCGACCCGCGTCGGCTGATCGGCACCACGGTGGTCTGCGACGGGAAGGAGCTGACCATCACGGCCGCCGACGCCGCCGTCGTCCGCAAGATCTGGGACGGTCCGCGCACCGCCTCGGGCCGCAGGCTCTGGTCCGGCGTCCCGGTCGGTGCCGACCTGGCGGGGCTGGCCGGCACCACCGCGCCCGACGCGGACGGCCAGGTGCGGGGCGCGCCGTTCCCGGTGCCCCGGCTCTGGGTCACGAACTGGCTGAAGAAGCAGCCCTCGTTCGACGTCTCGACGATCACCTACGACCAGTTCACCCGGCTGTTCGAGCAGTCGCGGACCGAGTACGGCCGGATCATCGGCACCGACGACCCCGACCTGTCCGCCTTCCGCGACGCCGGCGGCAAACTCCTGACCTGGCACGGCCAGGCCGACCAGTTCATCCCCGCCCAGGGCACCGTCGACTACCGCCGGCAGGTCGAGCGGACGATGGGCGGCGGCAAGCGGGTCGACGACTTCTACCGGCTCTTCCTCGCCCCGGGCGCGGCCCACTGCGGCCTCAACAAGGGCGGCGGCACGACCGACGACCTCGCCGCCCTGACGGCCTGGGTCGAGCAGGGCAAGGCGCCGCGGACACTGCCCGCCACGCTGCTCGACGCCACCGGGCGGAGCGTCGACCGCGACCTGTGCCGCTACCCCGAGGTGTCCCGCTACCGGGGCCACGGCGACCTGGCCGCCGCCTCCAGCTTCCGCTGCGTCCTCCCTTCCCGGCACTGATCCCTGCCCGGCGCCGATCCTCTCCCAGTGCCGGTTCCCTCCGGTGCCGCCCCGGCCCGGCCCGCACCCGACGGCGCGGGCCGGGCCTTCGTGCGTCGCGCGCGGGGCGGGCGGGGGACGGCGAAGGGGCCGACAGCGGGTGCTGTCGGCCCCTTTCGGGGGTGGATCAGTCCGTGCGGTGGATCACCGGACCCGCAGCGGCCCCGCGAAGGACTTGCGCAGGGCCGGCGGAGCGGCGACGGGGAGCAGCGCGGCGAGCATCCTGCCCTTGAGGGTGCTCGGCTGCCGCGTCAGCTGGACGTCGACCCGGGTTCCGTCGCCCTCGGGGGTCATCCGGAAGACCCAGCCGCCGCCCGGGCCGAAGAGCTTGGAGTCGAGGGTGGTGACGGTGACGGTGCGGCCGCCCGGCTCCCACTCGTAGCGGGCGCGCTCCCAGGCGGCGGCGGTTCCCTCGGTGACCTCGGCCCAGGTGTCGCCGAGTGCGTGGACCTCGAAGTGTTCGGCGTCGATCGTCGGCCAGGCCTCGGCGCGGGAGGGGCCGAAGTCGGTCAGCACCGCCAGGACGTCCTCCGTGCCGAGCGTGGAGACGAGATGGAAGCGTACGACTGCCATGGTGGGTGTCCTCATCGGTAAGTAACTGCTCCAGCCGGTGACGACAGGTTTCCACGCGCCTGCGTCACCTGTCAAAGGGGTGACGAAATGAGGACATGCGTGGGCGCGGCGCCCGAGGGGGAGGGCGCCGCGCCGGGAGGTGTTACGCCTGGAGGACCCGGTAGCTCAGGGCGGTCCGCGGGAGGTTGGCCTGGGCCAGCGTTCCGCTGAGCCACCCGGGGCCGTTGCAGTCGGCCTCGGCGTACAGCGCCAGCGTGGCGCCCCCGTTGGCGATCTGCACCGAGCGGGCGCCGGGCCACAGGGTGTGGCAGGTGCCGAGGTCGGCGAGGTCGACGGTGGTGGCGAACCCCTGCCCGTAGGTGGAGGAGTAGAGGCGCGCGCCCGGCTGCAGGGGCGGCCAGCCCGCGGCGCCGGCCGTCCCGGCGCCGAGGCCGACCAGGGTCGCGGCCAGGGCGGCGGTGACGGCTGCGCCGCGGAGTTTCGTCTCGGGTGTGAACATGCGATCCGCCTTCTCGGGTGGGAGGGAACTGCCGGATCGGCCGGTGGCTCGTCGGGCGGTTCCGGTTCGAGGGAAGATCATTGCATCTTCAACAAAGCGCCGCGAGGGCAGAATCGGCCAAGCGCGCAGGTGGGAGTGATGGGCACGTTCTCATCACCGCCTTGACAGGTGACGGCGTGGAATGCACCCTGAAAGCCGCCTCCGGCGCCGCGAAGGCGCCGCCCGCGATCGCCGATGAGGAGAGTGGCCATGGCCGAGCGGCCCGCAGTCGATCCCGCCGCCGAAGCGCGGCACGCACGCTACGGAACCCTTCCCGAGCGCATCCGCTTCGAGGACATGACCGAGGAGGCGGCAACCGGCCCGGGCGGCGCGGCGAACACCGCCCACGACCCCGAGCGCTCCTGGACCTTCTACAACTGCCTGGCCGTCGACCTGGCCCCGTAGCTCCGCAGCCCCGTAGCCCCGACTTCCCGTAGCCCGACGCGCCGGTGGCGCCTTGTGGGATCTCGCGGGGAACTGACAGTATCTCAGGTCGCGTACCCGGGCCGATGCGGACGTGTCTCCTCCCGGGGCGCCGCGGAGGAGGAGGCGGGATGGCACGGGTGAACCTGCGGGCCGCGTTCATGAGCGGGCTGTCGTCGACCGTGACGGCGCAACAGGTCTTCACCAACCGGGTCGACGAGGTGGCCGCCTTCGAGCGGTCGGTGGAGCGCCTGGGGCGGACGCTGGAGGAGGCCGAGGTGTCGCCGGTCGTGGACCGGGCACAGGGGCGCCGGAACGTCCTGACGCTCTACGGGGTCGGCGGGATAGGCAAGTCGACGCTCTCCCACGAGCTGGAGCGCAGGCTGCTCGCGGCCGCGACCGCCGAGGGGCGCGACGACGTGGTGGCCGTCCGCGTCGACCTCGCCGAGGACGGCGCCTGCGACATCGAGGGCCTGCTGCTGCGCCTGCGGGCCGGGCTGGGCCAGTTGGGCAGCCGGTGGCAGGCCTTCGACCTGGCGCTCGCCTCGTACTGGGCCCGCGCGCATCCCGGCGAGGCCCTCCAGGACTTCCTCGACGCCTCACCGGCCCTGCGCCGGGCCTCCCGGGGCATCGGCCTCGGCGACCAGATCGCCCAGACCGTGCAGGACCTCGACCCGGCCGGCCTCGGCGGTCTGACCGGACTGGCGCACCGGGCGGCCCTCGCCACCTACCGCGCCGTGCGGGACCGGGTCCGCGAGGGGCGGCTGCTGGCCGACTGCGAGCTGTTCGCCGAACTGGTCGAGGCCGACGCCGACTACGAGACGCTCTCCTACTTCCCGTACCTGCTGGCCTGGGACCTGGACCGGCTGCCGCCCCGGGGCCGGCCGGACCGGCGGCCCACCGTGTGCGTGTTCCTCGACACCTTCGAGGTGGTCAACGGCCGTGCCGACCGCACGCTGGAGCGGCTGATCCAGCGGTGCGCGTACCTGATGCCGAACGTGCTGTTCGTGATCACCGGTCGCAACCGGGTCGACTGGGCCGACGCGGGTGCGGGCGGCGAGCTGGACTTCACCGGCCCGCAGTGCTGGCCCAACCTGCACTACAGCAACGACACCGAGGAGCCCCGCCAACACCTCGTGGGCTACCTGTCGGACTCCGACGCCGACAGCTACCTCAGCGAGGCGCTCACCCGGGACGGCGAGCCGGTCATGCCCGCCGAGGTCCGCCGGCGCATCATCGCGGGCGGCCAGGGGCTGCCGCTGTACCTGGACCTCTCGGTGTCGCACTTCGCCGCGCTCCTCGCCCGCGGCGGCCGGCCGTCGCCGGCGGACTTCGGCGGCACCTTCACCGCGGTGGCCACCCGGTCGATCCGCGACCTGCCCCGGGAGGAGCGCGACCTCGTCCGGACCGCGGCGCTCATCGACCGGGTCGGGGCGGAACTGCTGCGCGCCGGGCAGCCCCACGTCTCGAACGGCAGCGTGGCACGGTTCCTGCGCAGGCCGTTCCTGACCCACGACGACGCCTACGCCCTGCCGTACGCCCTGCACGCGGCGCTGCGCCACGCCATCGGCGAGGCCGACCGGACGCTCCCGGACGGCTGGACCGACCGGGACCGCAGCGAGGTCGCCGCCCGGCTGCTCACCTGGCTGGGCCGGCGCGTCGGGCCGTCCACCGGGCGGGTCGCCGTCGCCCAGACGCTCGAGACCGGCCTCAAGCTCTCGGCGGCGTACGGGGTCTTCGAGGACTGGATGGCCCGCGCCACCCAGCGCCTCGTCGAGGCGGGCCAGTGGGCGGAGCTGGGCGCCGGGCTCGCCGCCGACCCGGCCGGGACACCGGAGTACCGGGCCGTGCTCGCCGCCGTACGGGGCGTCCAACTGCGCCGCACGGGCCGTGCGGCGGAGGCGGTCGAGCTGCTCGGCGGAGCCGGGGAGGGCGTGCGGCCCGGCAGCCCGACGGCGCAGCTGGTGCGCATCCACCTCGCCCACGCCCTGCGCAACCACGGCGACTACACCGAGGCCGCGGAGATCTACCGCGGCCTGCTGGACGGCGAGTTCGACGCGGCGGCCCGCTACTGGCTCTGCGACTTCGACTACCTCAACGGGCGTTTCGGCACGGCGCTGGGCTCGCTCCGGGAGCAGCGCAGCCGGGGCCCGGAGGACGAGGGCGAACGGCTGCGGCTGATCGGGCACATCTGGCGGGTGAACGCCCGCTTCGGCGAGGCGACCGCCGTCTACGTCGAGGCGATCGACCTGGCCCGGCGGGAGGGCCTCGCCGCCGCGGAGGCGAAGGCGCTGGCCAACCTGGCGCAGACCGCCTGCTGGGCCGGTGACACGGCGGCGGTCGCGGACGCGGCGGCCCGGGCGAGGGACCTGCTCGATCTCGTCCCCAACCCGGTCGAACTGGTCAAGATCCGCTCGGCCGAGGCGGTCGCGCACGCGGTGGCCGGGGAGGCCGGGGCCGCCGTGGAGGCGGTCAGGAGCACGCGGCAGCTCGCCGACGGCATCGGCTACCGCGGCGGCCACAACCTGGCCGACGTGGCCCAGATCCTGATCGGGGTGCTCGGCGACGACCGGGACGGTGCCCTCCGGATCCGGGCCGAACTCGACGCGCGGACCCGCAGGTCGGGCGGCAACACCTACTGGGTCCCGATCGTGACCAGCTGGCTCGAGGGCGTCCCGAAGGCCGCGGAGCACGACCCGCGGGTCGAGTGGGTGGACGGGCCGGCCGAGTCGTTGGGCCGCTGGGCGGAGGTCGCCGCGCGAGGATGAGGCGTGGGGCCCCGGTGGGCGGGGCCGGTACGGACGAGGGGAAGAGCGAAGATGACCCAGCAGGAGCACGCCGACCCGGAGCACACCGACTCGCCGCACGTGGACCCGGTGCGCGTCGGGCTGGTGGGGCTCGGTGTCATCGCCGGGACCCACCTCGCCGTTCTCGCCGAACGGCCGGACGTGGAGCTGGAGTTCACGGTCGACCCGAAGGCGGTGGAGCCGGTCGTGTTCCGGGGCGGGAAGCCGCCGCACTACGGCGACCTGGGCAGCGCGCTCGCCGGGCACCGGCCGGACCTGCTGGTCCTCGCCACCCCGACGCCGACGCACGCCGAGCTGGTGACCGAAGCCCTGCTGGGCAGTACGGCCAGGGTCCTGGTGGAGAAGCCGCTCGTCCACGACCGCGCCTCCCTCGCCGCGCTGCGCGAGCTGGACGGGACGGCCGACGTACGGGGCCGGGTCTTCACCGCACACCACTTCGCCTTCTCCCCGGAGGTCGACTGGGCGGCGGAGCTGATCGCCGCGCACCCGGACTGGGGGCCGGTCACGACCATCACCTCGGCGTTCTACGACCCGTACGTCCTGCGCGGACCGGAGGCCTTCGCCTCGTACGTCTCCAGCTGGACGGACTCGGGGGTGAACCAGCTCAGCATGCTCACCCGCTTCGTCGACCTCGTCGGCCTCACGTCGCTGCGGCAGACCGACGGCGGCGCGAGTGCCTGGTGCGTCGTGGAGTTCCGCTCCCGGGGCGAGGCGGGTACGGCCCGGCTGCGCAGCAGCTGGCTGACCGGCTCCAGCAGCAAGGAGAGCAGCCTGGTGCTCGGCCGCTCCGGGGTGGAGGTGTGGATCGACCACACCGCCATGACCGGATTCGCCGCCCGGCGCGGCGAGTTGCTGGCGGCCTTCGGCAACGACGGCAGGACCGGGCGGAAGGTCGCCCACTACCGTCCGCTCTACGCCGGACTGCTCTCCGGTCGGCCCGGCCCGGTGCTCGGCTTCGACGCGGCGGCGGTGATCAGTGAGATCCACTGGGGGGTGCCCGAGGCGGAGTAGTGCCCGAGGCGGGGTGGTCAGGGGGCGGGGTGGCCGGTGAGGTGGGCGAAGACGTCGGCGAGGGTGGGGCGGCGCATGGTGAAGTCGGCGACGGGGATGTCGGCGCGGCGCAGGACGGCGGCGACGGTGGCGATGTCGTTGAGGCCGTCGTCGAGGGGGATGGAGAGCCGGCCCTTCTGGGTGTCGACGGTGGGTTCGGCGGTGAGGGCGGGGCGGAGGGCGGCGAGGGCCGGGGTGACGTCGGCGGGGGAGGCGACGGTCAGCTCCAGCCATTCGCTGCCGACCTTGCGCTTCAGTTCGTCGGGGGTGCCGTCGGCGATGACGCGGCCGGAGTCGACGACCACGATCTGGTCGGCCAGGTAGTCGGCCTCCTCCAGGTACTGGGTGGTGAGGAGCACCGTGGTGCCGCCGTCGACGAGTTCGCGGACCTGGCCCCAGAGTTCCATCCGGCTCACCGGGTCGAGGCCGGTGGTGGGTTCGTCGAGGAAGAGCACCGGGGGTGCGGTGATCAGGCAGCTGGCGAGGTCGAGGCGGCGGCGCATGCCGCCGGAGTAGGCGCGGGCGGGGCGGTGGGCGGCGTCCGCGAGGCGGAAGCGTTCCAGGAGTTCGTCGGCCCGGCGGCGGGCCTCGCGGCGGCCGAGGTGGAGCAGGGTGCCGAGCAGGACGAGGTTCTCGCGGCCGGTCAGGACCTCGTCCACGGCGGTGTACTGGCCGGCCAGTCCGATCCGGCGCCGGACCTCGTGCGGTTGGCGGACGACGTCGTAGCCGGCCACCTCGGCGTGGCCGCCGTCCGGGGTGGTGAGGGTGGTGAGGATCTGCACGGTGGTCGTCTTGCCGGCGCCGTTCGGTCCGAGCAGGCCGAGGACGGTGCCGGTCCGGACGCCGAGGTGGATGTCGGCGATCGCCACGACGTCCCGGTGGCGCTTGTGCAGGCCCTCGGCGCGGATGGCCATGTCCATGTGGGGCTCCCGGTCGGTGGCGAGGAGGGGCGAGGCAAGAGGGGCAAGGGAGGAGGGGCAAGGGGGGAGAAAGGGGAGGGGAGGGAGGGGGGGGGGTCAGGCGGTGAGGCGGACGGGGAGGCTGCTGTAGCCGTGGACGAAGTTGGAGTAGAGCCGGACCGGTTCGCCGAGCAGCTCGATCCCGCCGACGGTGCCGCGCAGGGCGGCGAGCATCGCCTCGACGTGGGTCCGGCCGAGGAAGGCGCCCAGGCAGAAGTGCGGGCCGTAGCCGAAGGCGACGTGCTTGTTCGGGGTGCGGGCCAGGTCGAAGCGGTTCGGCTGGTCGAAGACCTCCTCGTCGAAGTTGGCCGAGCTGTTCCAGAGCGTCACGACGTCGCCGGCCCGGATCGTCCGGTCGCCGAGTTCGACGTCGGTCAGGGCGCGCCGGCCGAAGTGCATGGCCGGGGTGGTCCAGCGCATGACCTCCTCCACGGCCGGCTCCAGCCCGACCGAGCCGTCCTTCAGTGCCCGCCACTGCTCGGGGTGTCGGGAGAGGGCGATGAGCGCGCCGATGGAGGACATCCGGCTGGACTCGTCGCCGCCGAGGATCAGGCTGTAGCAGTTGAAGACGACCTCCTCCTGGCTGAGCGGCTCGCCGTCGACGGTGCCGGTCGCCAGGGCGCTGATCACGTCGTCGCCGGGGTGCTTGCGCCGCTTGGCGGCGAGGTCGGAGAAGTAGAGCAGGATCTCGTTGCGGGCCAGCCACTCCTCGGTCGCGGTGTGCTCGGCGCTGGTGCGGGAGAGGGTCTGGGTGTTCCAGTGGACGAGGCGCTCGCGGTCCTCGACCGGGACGCCCATCAGGTCGCCGATGGTGTTGATCGGGATGTGGTCGGCGAGGTCGGTGACGAAGTCGAAGGAGCCGCGGGCCAGGCCCTCCTGGAGCAGCGCGGCGGTCCGCTCGTGCACGCCGGCCACCACCGGGGCCAGCACCCGGGGCGAGAAGGACCGGAGCATCAGGTTGCGGATCTCCCGGTGCCGCGGCCCGTCGGTGACGGCGAGCATCCGGCGGGAGGCGGAGTCCTCGCCCTGCAGCAGGGTGGCGAGCACGTTGCCGCGCTCGGAGGTGAACCGCTTGTTGTCGCGGTAGACGGCGAGCACGTCGGCGTGGCGGGAGACCGCCCAGAACGGCGGGCCCTGGTCGGTCGCCGGGTGCAGGTGGACGGGCTGTTCGGCGCGGAACCGGGCCCACATCGCGCGGACGTCGAGGTCGAGGTAGGTGTGCGGGTCGGTGAGGTCGATCGTGGCGAGGTCGACGGTGGCCAGGTCGACGGGCGGGGAGGCTCCGTCGACCGTCGGGGGCTGGAGGGGCATGGTCGGCCGTTTCTGTGACGGGGGCGGGTCAGGAGGACGGCGCCGGGACGGCGGGGTCAGGAGACCGCGGACCGGTAGCGGCGCAGGCTCAGCAGCACGGTGACGACGAAGACGGTCCCGAGAGAGGCGGCGATGGTGAGCGAGAGGCTCGGGGTGGCGGCGCTGCCGGCCGCGTCCGGGTTGCCCCACAGCCGCCGCAGGGCCGTCACCACGGCGCTGACCGGGTTCCACTCGGCGACCAGCCGCAGCCAGCCCGGCAGCCGGTCGACGGACTGGAAGGCGTTGGAGAGGAAGGTCAGCAGGACGGTGACCAGCCCGGCGACGACGTTGATGGTCTCCATGGTGCGGGAGAACATCCCGAGCATCAGGCCGACCCAGAGCATCGCGTACATGAAGGCGGTGAGCAGTGCGAGTCCGGCGAGGAAGGGCAGCACGCCGCTGTGCGGGCGCCAGCCGAACGCCAGGCCGGCCGCCGTGACCACGGCCAGGCCGATCAGCCCGACGACCAGGTCGCCGAGGGTGTGGCCGACCAGCACGGCCGGTCTGGAGATCGGCATGCTGCGGAACCGGTCGACCAGGCCGCCGCGCAGGTCCGCCGCGACGGCGACCGCGGTCGGGCCGATCCCGGCCAGGCCGACCTGGGCGGCCGCGCCCGCGAAGATGTACTCCTGGTAGCTGCCGCGGCCGGAGAAGGACAGCGAGCCCTGGAACAGGTAGCCGAGCACGATCATCGAGATGAGCGGGTTCATCACGATGCCGATCAGCCGCCCGGGCGCCCGGCGCAGCCGCCGCAGGCGCCGTCCGGCGACGGTGACGGATTCGAGGAGCAGGGCGAGCGGCGCCGAGCGGGGGCGGGGGGTGACGGCGGTCAGCATTCCGGGCTCCCGTCCAGGCGGCGCAGCTCGGCGTCGACCAGCCGTCCGATGACGGCCTGCGGCCCGGCGTGCATCAGGTACTCGTGGCCGGCGGCGATCCGGTGGACGACCACCCGTCCGTTCACGTGCTGCTCCCATCGGCCGGTCTGGTCGGCGAGTTGGTCCGCGGTCCACTCCTCGGCGGCCGCGAACAGGTGGAGGTCCCCGGTGAACCGGCCGGGGGTGAAGCGCTCCATCAGCGCGCCGTGGTGGCGCGACAGCCGCAGCAGCCGCAGCAGCGACTCCTCGTCGAGGTCGGCCAGCGGGCCGGCCTCGCGCCGCAGCAGGTCGAGCAGGGCGGCGCGGGTGCGGCCGGGGCCGGCCAGCTCGTCGCGCCGGTGGCCGAGCGCCTCCAGGGCGCGCAGCAGGAGTTCGCGGTCGTCCTGGCCGCTCTCGTCGCGGCCGGTGCGGCCGGGATAGCCGTCCAGGTCGGCCAGGAAGTCGACCTGTTCGCCGGCCTCCTGGAGCCGGACGGCGATCTCGTGGGCGAGCACGCCGCCGTAGGACCAGCCGAGCAGCCGGTACGGGCCGTGCGGCCGCAGCCGCCGGATGGTCCGGACGTAGTCCTCGGCCACCGACCGGATGGACTCGGGCAGCGGGGCGGCGGCGTCCAGCGCGGGCGACTGGAGGCCGTACAGCGGGTAGCGCGGATCGAGGTACCGGGCCAGGCCCAGGTAGGGCAGGCTGAAGCCGAGTCCGCTGTGCACCAGGAACAGCGGGGGCGCGTCGCCGTCCGGCCGGATCGGCAGGACGGGCGCGAACGCGTCCGCGGACTGTTCGGCGGAGGCGGTCGGGCGGGCCCGCTTGGCCAGTTCCGCGACGGTGCGGTGCAGGACGACGTCCGCCACCGCCAGCCGGAGGCCGGCCGACTGGGCCCGGCCGACCAGCCGGACCGCCAGGAGCGAGTGGCCGCCGAGGTCGAAGAAGCTGTCGTCGATGCCGACCTCGGGGAGGCCGAGGACCTCGGCGAAGAGCGCGCCGAGGGCCTCCTCGACGGGGTTGCGGGGGCGGCGCGCGGCGGCGGGGGTGAAGTCGGGGGCGGGGAGGCGGTTGCGGTCGATCTTGCCGTTGGGGTTGAGCGGGAGTTCGTCGAGCACCACGACCGCGCCGGGGACCATGTACCCGGGCAGGTGGTCGGCGGTGTGGTCGCGCAGGGTGGCGGGGTCGGGGGCGGTGCCGGGGATGGGGGTGACGTAGGCGACGAGGGTGGCGCCTGCGGGGCCGTCGGTACGGGCGACGGCGACGGCGGTGCGGACGGTGGGGTGGGTGGTGAGGACGGCTTCGATCTCGCCGGGCTCGACGCGGAAGCCGCGGATCTTGACCTGGGTGTCGGCGCGGCCGAGGTAGAGGAGTCGGCCGTCGGGGGTCCAGCGGACGAGGTCTCCGGTGCGGTACATGCGCTCGCCGGGTGCGAACGGGCAGGCGAGGAAGCGGGTGGCGGTGAGGCCGGGTCGTCCGGCGTAGCCGCGGGCGAGTCCGGCACCGGCCAGGTACAGCTCGCCGGCCACACCCGGGGGCACCGGCCGCAGCCCGTCGTCCAGCACGTACGCCCGGGTGTTGCGGATCGGGCGGCCCAGCGTCACGACCCCGTCGCCCGCCAGC
>NZ_LFVW01000215.1:0-17377 GCF_001182915.1 Kitasatospora sp. MY 5-36 | reverse complement strand
CCTGGCTTGACAACATCATTGGGAATCTCCCTGGAGGCGACCCGCTCCCACATGGAGGTCGCCGGCGAGCTGGCCGAGGCGGGCTACCCGCGCGAGGTCGGCCCCGGCGTCTGGGACATCCACTCCCCGCGCGTCCCCAGCACCGAGGAGGCCGTCTCCCTGCTGCGCGCGGGCCTGGCCGCGATCCCGGCGGAGCGGCTCTGGGTCAACCCGGACTGCGGGCTGAAGACCCGCGGTTGGACGGAGACCCGGGCCTCGCTGGACAGCCTGGTCGGCGCCGCCCGCCTGCTGCGCGAGGAGCTCGCCGGCTGACCCAACCGGGCGGGGACTCTTCCGCCGGTTCGGGACGCCCGCCACGGCATGCGGGCCGCGTCGCGGCGCGGCCCGCATGCCCGTTCAACCGGACCGGGGCAGGCCGAGGTTCTGATAGATCTCGGTGGTGACCGTGGAGAAGTTCATGGTCATGAAATGCAGCCCGGGCACGCCTTCGGAAAGCAGCCGCCGGCACATGGCGGTGGCGTGCTCGATCCCGATCGAGCGCACGGCGGCGGGATCATTCTGGTGTTCCAGCATGCGGTCGGAGAGGGCCGTGGGAATGGAAGCGGTGCTCAGGGTCGGAATTCGGCGCAGTGACCGGATGCTGGTCACCGGCATGATCTCTGGAATCACCGGAATATCGCATCCGGCCTTCTGGAGACGGTCCCGGAAACGGAGGTATCCGTCCACCTCGAAGAACATCTGGGTGATCGCGTAGTCGGCTCCGGAACGGCACTTCGTGACGAAGTGCCGGATTTCCGACTCCCAGTCCGGTGACCGCGGGTGCATTTCCGGAAAAGCCGCCACCCCGACGCAGAAGTCGCCCGAGTCCTTGATGAGGTGAACCAGGTCGGCGGCGTACTCGACCCCGCCCGGATGCCGGACCCAGGCGCCCAGCGGGTCGCCCGGAGGGTCGCCGCGCAGGGCCAGGATGTTCCGTACTCCCTGGTCGGCGTAGTGCCCGAGGATGTTCCTGAGCTCGCCGACGCTGTGGCCGACGGCGGTCAGATGGGCGGCCGGGGTGAGGGTCGTCTCCTGGGCGATGCGGCCGGTGACGTTCACCGTCCGCTCCCGGGTCGAGCCGCCCGCACCGTAGGTCACCGAGACGAAGGTGGGGGAGAGCGCCTCCAGTCGGCGGATCGCGTTCCACAGTCCGGCCTCCGCCTCGGCGTTCCGCGGCGGCATGAACTCGAACGAATAGGAGTGCTTTCCGGTGGCAAGGAGGTCGCGGACGGTCGCCGCCCGGTCGGTGCGAGTGGAGGGTTTCCCGAGTGTCATGACAGGACGGTATACGCCCGGTCGGAATGGCGTGGTGGAAAGTCCACAGTGTGATACGCGGGTTTTCGCCAATGACGGTCGATGGCCTTCGGGGGTGGTCGCGGAGCGGCCTCCGGAGGCTGCACAATAGGGGCATGGAAAGACATTCGTACGCCCTTCCCGGACTTCCCGACTGGGGTCGCTGCGCGGTCATGGGAATCCTCAACGTCACCCCGGACTCGTTCTCGGACGGGGGATGCTGGCTGGACCCGGGCCGGGCGGTGGAGCACGGACTGGCGCTGGCCGCGCGGGGGGCCGACATGGTGGACGTGGGCGGCGAGTCGACCCGCCCCGGCGCCCGCCGGGTGCCGGTCGAGGAGGAGCTCGCGCGGGTGCTGCCGGTGGTGCGCGGACTCGCCCGGCAGGGCGTCCTGGTGAGCATCGACACGATGCGCGCCCGGGTCGCCGAGGCCGCGGTGGACGCCGGGGCCCGGATCGTCAACGACGTCAGCGGCGGCCGGGCGGACGAGGCCATGGCGAAGACGGCCGCGCGGGCCGGTGTGCCGTTCGTCGTCATGCACTGGCGGGGGCAGTCCCAGGGGATGGACGACCTGGCCGGCTACGGGGACGTCGTCGCCGAGGTGGTCGCCGAAGTGGGGCGCCAGATGGACGCCGTGGTGTCGGCCGGAGTCGACCCGGAGCAGGTCGTCCTCGACCCCGGCCTCGGCTTCGCCAAGGGCCGGAGCGACGACTGGGCGCTGCTCGCCGCCCTGGACGCCTGGGCCGTGCTGGACCGCCCGCTCCTGGTCGGGCCCTCCCGCAAGCGCTTCCTCGGCGAACTGCTCGCCGACCCGGCCACCGGCGAGCCCCGCCCGGCCCGGGAGCGGGACGACGCGACCTCGGCCGCCGCCGTCCTGGCCGCCGCGCAGGGCGCCTGGGCCGTACGGGTCCACGAGGTGCGGGCGGCCGCCGACGCCGTGCGGGTCGAGGCGGCCGTGCGGGCCCACCGGGCGACCGCCGACCGGCTGCCGGTGTAGGCCTTCGCAACCATCCGGGGAAGAGAAGACCGGGGAAGAAAAGAGAAGAGGGGTGCGTCGCACCATGGCACGTCCCGTCGGGCGCAAGATCTTCGCCCACGCCAAGCTGCGCCGGCTGCGCCGCGAGCACGGCATGAACCAGGTCGAGCTGGCCCACGAGCTCGGCATCTCGACCAGCTACCTCAACCAGATCGAGCACAGCCAGCGCCCGCTCACCGCCGCCGTGCTGCTGCGGATCGCCGAGGTGTTCGGCGTGGACCCGGAGTTCTTCTCCGAGGCCGACGAGGAGCGCCTCGCCGCCGACCTGCGCGCCGCCCTCGCCGACGAGGCGTGCGGTGCCCCCGTCCCGGCCGAGGACGTCGCGGAGGTGAGCCGGGACCACCCCGACGTGGCCCGGGCGCTCGTCGCGCTGTACCGCCGCTACCGGGAGGCGGCCACCAGGGTCGCCGATCTCGGCGACACCGCCGGGACCGCCGCGCTCAGCCCGGCCGAACCCCACGACGAGGTACGGGACTTCTTCTACACGCACCACAACCACATCCCGGCCCTGGACGAGCAGGCCGAGCGCACCGCGACCGCGCTCGGGGCGACCACGGCCGGCGGCCTCGCCGCCGCGCTGGCGGCCGCACTCGGCGAACGGCACGGCGTGCGGGTGGTCGACGCGGACCACCGGCAGCAGGCGGAGATGCGCCGCTTCGACCCGGCGAGCGGCACCCTCCGCCTCTCCGCGTGGCTGACCGACGGCCAGCGGGCCTTCCAACTGGCCACCCAGCTCGCGCTGCTGGAGCACCGGCCGCTGCTCGACGCGCTGGTCTCGGCGGCGGGGCCCGACCTCACCTCGTCCCAGGCGGCGGACCCGCTTCGGGGTCGGCTTCGAGACGGTCTGCCACCGGCTGAGCACCCTGCAGCGCACCGGCCGCCGGGGCGTGCCGTTCTCCTTCCTGCGCGCCGACCGGGCGGGCAACATCTCCAAGCGGCAGTCCGCGACCGACTTCCACTTCTCCCGCCTCGGTGGCACCTGCCCGCTCTGGACGGTCTACGAGGCCTTCTCGGCGCCGGGGCGGATCCTCACCCAGATCGCCGAAATGCCGGACGGCAAGCGGTACTTCTGGATCGCCCGCACCGTCACCCACGGCGGCTTCGGCCACCGCGCGCCGCGCAGCGAGTTCGCCGTCGCGCTCGGCTGCGAGCTGCGCCACGCCCACCGCCTGGTCTACGCCGAGGGCATCGCCCTGGACGGCCGGGAGGCGGCCACGCCGATCGGCCTGGGCTGCCGGATCTGCGAGCGGACCGACTGCGCCCAGCGGGCCCGGCCCCCCGTCGGCGGCCGGCTGGTGGTGGACCCGGACCGGCGTACCAGGGTGCCCTACCCGGTCGTCGCCGAGGGCCGTCACGGCGATCGGGAGGGGCGCCGCTGACCGGTGCCGCCGAGACGGCGGGCGGCGGGCGGCACCCGGGTGCCGCGGTCGGGCGACGGCGACGGATCCGGCACCGTGCCGCCGACCGTGTGGCCCTGGGTCCTTCCGGGTGGTGATGTGGGTCCCTCGGGGTGAACGCCGGGAGGGGGCGTCAGGCCCGGGGGGACACCCAGAAAATGTCAGATCATCAGATTGTCTCGCGAAGGCTGATCCTGGCCGCGGCCGGGTTGTCGGTCCTCGGCGCCGCAGGGTGCGGGGGAGCACGGTGGGCCGGGGAACCCGGTACCGCGCCGAGAGGGAACGCCGGGCCGCCGCCCGCGGCCGCGCCCCCGGCGGCCGCACCGGAAGCCGCACCGGCGGCCGCGCCGGAGGCCGCGCCTGAAACCGCGCCGGAGGCCGCCCCGGAAGCCCCCAGGGTGCTGACCGAGGCGGAGAGCCGGCCGCTGTTCGAACTCGCCGAGGAGGGGAAGGTGGTGGCCCTCACCATCGACGACGGACCCCATCCGCGCCACACCCCCGACGTCCTGGCGCTGCTGGAGAAGCACGGGATCCGGGCGACGTTCTTCCTGATCGGCGAGAACGCGGCCGCCCGTCCCGACCTGGTCCGGGAGATCGCGGCGCGGGGGCACCGCATCGGCAACCACACCTGGAGCCATCCGGACCTCCGTCACCTTCCCGACGACGCCCAGGTGCGGGAGGAGCTGACGCGCACCTCCGACCTCCTCGCCGGGATCACCGGCAAGTCGCCCGTCTGGTTCCGGGCCCCGGGCGGGGACTGGGCCCCGAGGACGCTCAGGACGAGCAGGGAGCTCGGGATGCGGCCGATGGGCTGGACGGTCGACCCGGAGGACTGGGCCGAGCCGGGGACGGACGTGATCCTCGGTCGGCTCACGAAGGAGATGCGCCCGGGAGCGATCGTGCTCATCCATGACGGCGGAGGCGACCGTTCGCAGACGGTGGCCGCCCTCACACGCTTCCTCCCCTCCCTGATCGACTCCGGCTACCGCTTCACCACCCCGCGGGCCTGACCGGACGGCGGTGCCGGTCTCCTACGCGGAGGCCGGCACCGGCCGCTGTTCCGGGCCGTCGTAGGAGGCGAGCGGGCGGATCAGGGCGTTGTGGGCGAGCTGTTCGGTGATGTGGGCGGTCCAGCCGGTGACCCGGCTCAGCACGAAGAGCGGGGTGAAGACCGGGGTGTCGAAGCCCATCAGGTGGTAGGCGAGGCCCGCGGGGTAGTCGAGGTTGGGGTGGATGCCCTTGCGGTCCAGTACCGCCTCGCGCAGCGCCGCGTGCAGGGCGGCCAGCCGGGTCGTCCCGGGGTCGGCCGCCAGGGCCACCAGCTCGTCGAGGGCGGCCTGCATGATCGGGACGCGGGAGTCGCCGTGCTTGTAGACCCGGTGGCCGAAGCCCATGACCTTCCGCCGGGAGGCGAGGGCGTCGTCGAGCCAGTCGGCGGCGCGGGCCGGGTCGCCGATCTCCTCCAGCATGTGCATCACGGCCTCGTTGGCGCCGCCGTGCAGCGGGCCCTTGAGCGCGCCGATCGCGGCGGTGACGGCGCTGTAGAGGTCGGAGAGGGTGGAGGTGACGACGCGGGCGGTGAAGGTGGAGGCGTTGAAGCTGTGTTCGGCGTACAGCACCAGCGAGACCTCGAAGCAGCGGACCACCTCGGGGGCGGGCACGGCGCCGAAGCACATGTGGAAGAAGTTCTCCGCGTACCCGAGGTCCGGGTCCGGGGCGATCGGGGCGAGGCCCCGGCGACGGCGCTGGTCGGCGGCGACGACGGTGGGCAGTTTCGCCAGCAGGGTCAGGGACTTGGCGAGGCCGGACGCCGGGCGGCCGTCGTCCTCGGTCGGGTCCTCGGCGCCGAAGAAGCTGACGGCGGTGCGCAGTACGTCCATCGGGTGGCAGGTCTCGGGCAGTTTCGCCAGCAGCTCGGCGGTGGTGCGGTCGAGCGGGCGCAGGGCGCGTTCGCGGGCCCGGAACTCGCGCAGCTGGGCGCCGTCGGGCAGTTCGCCGTGCCAGAGCAGGTAGGCGACCTCCTCGAAGGAGCGGTGGGCGGCGAGGTCCTGGACGGGGTAGCCGCGGTAGGTGAGGGAGTTGGTCTCCGGGATGACGGTGGAGATCCCGGTGGTGTCGACGACGACACCGGCGAGGCCGCGGTGGACCTCGGGTGCGGTGGTGGGCATGGCTGGTCTCCGGTGCGGGTCAGGTGCCGGGCGGGAGGGTGAAGTCGAAGACGGCAGAGTCGAAGGCCGCGTAGTCGGCGTAGCCGAGGAGTTCGTACAGCCGGGAGCGGGTCTGCATGCGCGGCAGCAGCGGCTCCTGGGTGCCCTCGGTGGCGATGGTGCGCAGCCCGTCCTCGATCGCGCCCATGGCGAGCCGCAGCAGGGTGACCGGGTAGAGGGCGATGTTGTAGCCGAGGCTCTCCAGGGTGCGGGTGTCCAGCAGCGGGGTCTTGCCGAACTCGGTGAGGTTCGCGAGCAGCGGCACGTCCACGGCCTTGCGGAACGCCTCGTACTCGGCCTCGTCGGCGAGGGCCTCGGGGAAGATCGCGTCGGCTCCGGCGTCGACGTAGGCCTTGGCCCGGTCGATCGCGGCGCCGAGTCCTTCGACGGAGCGGGCGTCGGTGCGGGCCATCAGCAGGAAGTCGGGGTCGCGGCGGGCGTCGACGGCGGCGCGCAGCCGGCGGACCATCTCCTCGCGGGGCGCGATGGTCTTGCCGTCGAGGTGGCCGCAGCGCTTGGGGTTGACCTGGTCCTCCAGGTGCAGCCCGGCCAGGCCCGCGTCCTCCAGGAGCTGGACGGTACGGGCGGCGTTCATCGGCTCGCCGAAGCCGGTGTCGGCGTCGATCAGCACCGGGAGGTCGGTGACCCGGGTGGTCTGCTGGGCGCGGGCGGCGACCTCGGTGGAGGTGGTCAGGCCGATGTCCGGCAGGCCGAGGTCGGCGGCGAGGACGGTGCCGGAGAGGTAGACGGCGTCGAAGCCGGTGTCCTGGATGAGCCGGGCGGAGATCGGGTTGATCGCGCCGGGGACGCGCAGCAGCCGTCCGGAGGCGAGCCGTTCGCGCAGCGCCCGGCGGCGTTCGGCGGCGGTGGTGCGGGTGTGCAGCATCAGAACAGGCCCTTCGGCAGGGTGCGGTCGAACTCGCGGACGGCCTCGGTGTCGACGGCCGGGAACAGTTCGTCGAGGCCGGCGGCTGTCAGCTCGGCGAGACCGGCCGCGGCCGACAGGAAGCGGTCCTGGTCGGTGGGGGTGACGACGCCCTCGGTGAGGGTGCGGAACTTCCGCTGGTACGCGGGGCGGTCGAAGGGGCGGGCGCCGGCCGGGTGGGCGTCGGCGACGGCCAGCTCGTCCTCGACGACGGAACCGTCGTCCAGGGTGATCACGATCCGGCCGCCGAAGGCCCGGCGCTGCGGGTCGGGGTCGTGGTAGCGGCGGGTCCACTCCGGGTCCTCGACCGTGCTGACCTTCCGCCACAGGGCGACGGTCTCCGGGCGGTTGGCGCGCTCGGGGGCGTAGGAGCGCTCGTGGTGCCAGCCGCCGTCCTCCAGGGCGACGGCGAGGATGTACGGGATCGAGTGGTCGAGGGTCTCCCGGCTGGCCGTCGGGTCGTACTTCTGCGGGTCGTTGGCGCCGGAGCCGATCACGTGGTGGGTGTGGTGGCTGGTGTGCAGCACCACCGAGCGCACCCGCTCCAGCGGCCCGGTCTTCTCGCGCAGCCGCCGGGCCAGGTCGATGACCGCCTGGGCCTGGTACTCGGCGGAGTGCTCCTTGGTGTAGGTGTCCAGGATCGCCCGGCGCGGTTCGCCGGGCTCGGGCAGCGGCACGGTGTAGTCGGCGTCCGGGCCGTCGAGCATCCAGGCGAGGAAGCCGTCCTCGCCCTCGTAGACCGGGGAGGGCGAGGTCTCGCCGCGCATCGCCCGGTCCACCGCCTCGATCGCGGCCTTGCCGGCGAAGGCCGGGGCGAAGGCCTTCCAGCTGGAGATCTCGCCCTTGCGGGACTGCCGGGTCGCCGTCGTGGTGTGCACGGCCTGCTGCACCGCCTGGTACACCGTCTCCGTCGGCAGCCGCAGCAGCGCGCCGAGCCCGCAGGCGGTGGCCGCGCTCAGGTGCGCGACGTGGTCGATCCGGTGGGCGTGCAGACAGATGCCCTTGACCAGGGCGACGTGGACCTCGTAGGCGGCGACGATGCCGCGCAGCAGGTCGGCGCCGGTGCGCCCGGTGTGCTGGGCGACGGCCAGCAGCGGCGGGATGTTGTCCCCGGGGTGGGAGTAGTCGGCGGCGAGGTAGGTGTCGTGGAAGTCCAGCTCGCGCACGGCGGTGCCGTTGGCCCAGGCCGCCCACTCGGGGGAGACCCGGGCCAGGCTGCCGAACACCCGGGCGCCGGGCGCCCCGTGGTGCGCGAGCGCCTGGGACCGGGCCACCGCCACCGGCCGGCGCAGCAGCGACGCGACCGCCACCGAGGCGTTGTCGACGACCCGGTTGACGGCCATGCCCACGGCGGCCGGGTCCAGCTCCTCGGTGGCGGTCGCGACGGCGGCCAGTTTCCAGGCCAACTGCTCCTCTCGCGGCAGCCGGTCGGCGCTGGGATGGACGCGGACGTGGTGCTCGATCACGGGACTCCTCGGGAGTGTCGGGACCGCCCTGACGGGCTCGTACGCTCCAGGCTGCCGCGCCGTCGGGCGGGGATCCAGCAGGCCAATCCGCGGAATCCGGACAGCTCCGGGCTGCGAATCCGCGAATCCTGCGAATCCGCGGATCGTGCGAACCTGCGGAGCCCGCGAAACCGCGAATCCTGCGGACCGGTCTCGCGGGGCTAGGATCCACAGGGCCTCCTCCGCCGGTGATCACCGCACCACGCCGCCGGACCGGGCCGGCCCGACCGCCCCCTGCCTCTGAGGTGATCACAGCGAACAGCCTGGTGTCCGAGCTGCGGCGACCCGCCGTCCTCCGCTCCGCGCGGTCGGAGGACGGCTCGTGTCGTCACCTGCTGGTGTGGAAGGCCGGCCCGGGCTGGCGGATGGTCAGCAGCGGCGTGCTGGGCGGGGGGATCGGTGAGCGCGGCTGGGTGGTGAACGCCCAGGTCCGGCCCGGCTACAGCCGGATGGACCCGGAGCGGCACCTGGCGGAGCTGGCCGAGGCCGAGGGCCTGCGCGGGCCGGGTGTCGGGCTGATGACCGCCGCGGAGGTCGACGACTGCACCTGGGGTGAGGACGGCGGCGCCGTCGCCCTGGTGACGACCGGCATCGGCGTCCCGACCTGGGCCGCGGCAGCCGCGGCACCGACCGGACCGTACGTCCCGGGGACGATCAACATCCTCGCGGTCGTGCCCGCGCCGGTGGCCGACGCGGGGCTGGTGAACCTGCTGGCGACGGCCACCGAGGCGAAGGTGCAGGCCCTCCTGGACGCCGGCTACTCGTGCTCGGGCACCCCGTCCGACGCCGTCTGCGTGGCCGTCCGCACCCCGGTCGACGGTGAGGCGGCCGACCCCTTCGGCGGCCCGCGGTCGGTCTGGGGCTCCCGGCTGGCCCGCGCCGTCCACCGGGCCGTCCTCGACGGGGCGGAACGCGACCGGGCCCGGCGGCGGGAGGGGCCGGGCGTACCGCACCAGGGGCCCCGGCCGGACTGCCACCGGGCGGACGTCCTTTCAGCCGGAGCGGTCGAAGCGCTCGGATCGGCTGGAGCGCCCGGACGCGTCACCGCCTGAACCCACGCCGCCCCGCCGGTGCCCGGCCCTCCGCGACGGGAGCCGGGCACCGGCGGGGCGCGCTCGTCACGCCGAGGCGTGCGCGTGGAACCCCCGTCCGCTCTTGCGGCCGAGCAGTCCGGCCTCCACCATGCGGGAGAGCAGCGGCGGGGGCGCGTACAGCGGCTCCTTGTACTCCTCGTACATGGACCGGGCGATCGCCTCGACGGTGTCCAGCCCGATCAGGTCGGCGAGTTGGAGCGGCCCCATGGGGTGGGCGCAGCCGTGGACCATCCCGGCGTCGATGTCCTCGGGGCTGGCGTGGCCGGCCTCGGCCATCCGGATCGCTGCGAGCAGGTACGGCACCAGCAGGGCGTTGACGACGAAGCCGGCCCGGTCGCGGGAGTGGACGACGTGCTTGCCGAGGACGTCCCGGGCGAAGCCCTCCACCCGGTCGAGGACGGTCGGGGCGGTGTGCAGCGAGGCCACCAGCTCGACCAGCGGCATCACCGGTGCCGGGTTGAAGAAATGCAGGCCCAGGACGTGGGAGGCACGGCCGGTGGTGATGCCGAGGCGGGTGACCGGGATGGCCGAGGTGTTGGTGGCCAGGACGGCGTCCTCGGCGACGAGCACCTTGTCCAGGGTGGTGAGCACCTCGGTCTTGACCCGTTCGTCCTCGACGACGGCCTCGACCACCAACTGGCGGTCGGCGAGCGCCTCCAGGTCGTCGGCGAACAGCAGGTGGGCCCAGGCGTCGGTGCGCTGCTCCTCGCTGATCCGGCCGCGGTCGGCGGCGCGGTGCAGCGAGCGGTCGATCCGGGCCCGGGCGGTCCGCAGGGCGTCCCGGCCGGCCTCGCAGACGACGGTGTCGAGCCCGGCGCGTGCGAAGACCTCGGCGATGCCGGCGCCCATCTGTCCGGCGCCGACGACCGCGACGCGGCGGATGTCGTTCATGGTGCACTGCCTCCGTGGTGGGGCGGCTCAGGCCGCGGTGCGGATCCGCACGAGGTGGCGGGCGTAGGCCTCGGTGGTGAGGAAGGCGGGCAGCTCGGCGCCGAGGGCGGTGTCCTCCAGGATCCGCACCGCGTCGTCCACCAGCGTCGGGTCGGCGCCCTCGGCGAGCAGCGTGGCGCGCTCCCGGTCGATCAGGCGCCGCACCATGTCCGGGGTGACGAGCGAGCCGCCGGTCAGCCGGGTGCAGTGGTGCTGCCACTGCCAGATCTGGCAGCGGGCGATCTCGGCGGTGGCGACGTCCTCCATCAGCCCGAAGACGGCGACGGCTCCGGAACCGCCGAGCCAGGCGGTGAGGTAGCGCAGGGCGACGGCGATGTTGGAGCGCAGCCCCTGGTCGGTCGGCAGGCCGGCGGACAGCCTGTGCACGCCGAGCAGGTCGGCGGCGGTGACCTCGACGTCCTCGCGGGTGCGGTCGAGCTGGTTCGGCCGGTCGCCGAGGACGTCGTCGAAGGCGGTGCGGCAGGTGGCGACCAGGCCGGGGTGGGCGACCCAGGAGCCGTCGAAGCCGTCGCCGGCCTCCCGCTCCTTGTCGGCGCGCACCTTGGTGAGGGCCACCGCGTTGGCCTCCGGGGCGCGTTGGGGGATGGCGGCGGCCATGCCGCCGATGGCGTGGGCGCCGCGCCGGTGGCAGGTGCGCACCAGCAGGTCGGTGTAGGCGCGCAGGAAGGGCTGGGTCATGGTGAGGGTGGCGCGGTCCGGCAGGACGTAGCGCGGGCCGTGCTGGGCGAAGTTCTTGATCAGGCTGAACAGGTAGTCCCAGCGCCCGGCGTTGAGCCCGGCGGCGTGCTCGCGCAGCTCGTAGAGGATCTCGTCCATCTCGAAGGCCGCGGTGATGGTCTCGATCAGCACGGTGGCCCGGATCGTCCCGTGCGGGATGTCCAACTCGGCCTGGGCGAAGGCGAAGACCTCGTTCCAGAGCCGGGCTTCGCGGTGGTCCTCCAGCTTGGGCAGGTAGAAGTACGGGCCGCTGCCGCGCTCGATCTGGCGCTTGCCGCAGTGGAAGAGGTAGAGGCCGAAGTCGACCAGGGCGCCGACGGCGGGGCGGCCGTCGACCAGCAGGTGCTGCTCGTCGAGGTGCCAGCCGCGTGGGCGGACGACGATGGTGGCGGGGTCGTCGCCGATCCGGTAGCGCTTGCCCTCCGGGGTGGTGTCGTCGATCCGGCGTCCGACCGCGTCGACCAGGTTGAGCTGCCCGGAGACCAGGTTGTGCCAGGTGGGGGCGGTGGCGTCCTCGAAGTCGGCGAGCCACACCCTGGCACCGGAGTTGAGCGCGTTGACGGTCATCCGGCGCTCGGGCGGGCCGGTGATCTCCACCCGGCGGTCGGCCAGGCCCGGCCCGGCGCCGGCCACGCGCCAGGTGCTGTCCTCGCGGACGGCGCGGGTCCCGGGGAGGAAGTCGAGGCTGCCGCCGTCCGCCAACTCGGCGCGGCGCCGGTCGCGTTCGGCGAGCAGCGCGGTGCGGCGGGCGGCGAACCGGTCGTGCAGACGGGCGAGGAAGGCGAGCGCCTCGGGGGTGAGGATCTCGTCGAAGCGGTCCTCGTGTTCTCCGAGGACCTCGATGCGGCTGGGCTGGCTCATCCGGTGCTCCAGGGGCGGGTGGAAGGCGCCCGGGGCCTCGTCCCTCAACGAGGCCCCGGGCGGCGGGGTGGGCGGCGGCCGCTCCCCAAAGCGGCCGCCGGGGTGGCTCGGTGGTGCTGTCCTTCCGGCTCGGCGGCCCGCTTCGGGCCCGGCGGCCTCCTTCGGGCTCAGTGGAACTGCTCGGCCTCGGTGGAGCCGGTCAGGGCGAGCGTCTCGGCGTTCGGGTTGAGCGCGGTGGAGACCAGGTCGAAGTACCCGGTGCCGACCTCGCGCTGGTGCTTCACGGCGGTGTAGCCGTCCGGCACGGCCGCGAACTCGGCCTCCTGGAGGTCGACGTAGGCCGTCATCCCGTGCTCGGCGTAGCCGCGGGCCAGCTGGAACATCGAGTGGTTGAGCGCGTGGAAGCCGGCCAGCGTGATGAACTGGAAGCGGTAGCCCATCGCCCCCAACTCCCGTTGGAACTTGGCGATCTGGTCGTCGTCCAGCGCGGCCTTCCAGTTGAAGGAGGGCGAGCAGTTGTAGGCGAGCATCGTGTCCGGGTGCTCGGCCTTGACCGCCTCGGCGAACTCCCGGGCCTGCTCCAGGTCCGGGGTGCCGGTCTCCACCCAGAGCAGGTCCGCGTACGGGGCGAAGGCCAGGCCGCGCGAGATCACCGGGGCCATGCCGGGCTCGACCCGGTAGAAGCCCTCGGCCGTCCGCTCGCCGGTGCAGAACCGGGCGTCGCGCTCGTCCACGTCGCTGGTCAGCAGGTTGGCGGCGAGCGCGTCGGTGCGGGCGACGATCAGGGTCGGCACGTCGGCGATGTCGGCCGCGAGGCGGGCGGCGTTCAGGGTGCGGATGTGCTGGGCGGTGGGGACGAGCACCTTGCCGCCGAGGTGGCCGCACTTCTTCTCGGAGGCCAGCTGGTCCTCGTAGTGGATGCCCGCCGCGCCGGCCGCGATCATGCCCTTGGTGAGCTCGAAGGCGTTCAGCGGGCCGCCGAAGCCGGCCTCCGCGTCGGCGACGATCGGCACCAGCCAGTCCGGGCCGCCGTTGCCCTCCGCCGCGTCGATCCCGTCCGCCCGCAGCAGCGCGTTGTTGATCCGACGCACCACCTGGGGAACGGAGTTGGCGGGGTAGAGGCTCTGGTCCGGGTACGTCTGCCCGGCCTGGTTGGCGTCGGCCGCGACCTGCCAGCCGGACAGGTAGATCGCCTGCAGCCCGGCCTTCACCATCTGCACGGCCTGGCCGCCGGTCAGCGCGCCGAGCGCGTGGACGTAGTCCTGCTCGTGCAGCTGCCGCCACAGCCGCTCGGCGCCGCGCCGGGCCAGGGTGTGCTCCTCGCGCACCGTCCCGGACAGCCGGACCACATCCGCCGCCGTGTACGTGCGCTCGATGCCCGCCCACCGCGGGTCGGAGGCCCACCGGGCGGCGAGCTCCGCCGCCGCCTGCTGCTCCTGCTGCTGCCGGACCGACTGAGTCATGGGTCTGCTCCCCAGGGTGCTCGTTTGCTCGTTGCGAAGGATGTGACGCACCTCACCGCGAGGGCGAGTGGGCGGCCGGACGGTGCCGGGCTGCGGTGGCGCACCGCGGGACGTGGAGGCCCGGACAGCCCACCGGACCGCGAGCGACCTGGTGTTCTGCGGCTGTCCTGCGCACCTCCCGGCCGCAGCACCGACTCTGGCACCCCCGCCGAGCCGCCGTCACCGGTGGACCGCGGCCAACTTCTGCGAACGCTTCCCGGTGAATCTGCGAAGGTTGCGAAGGCCTGACCGGCTGCCCTGCGGCTAGGCTGCCCGCGCCGGATCGACCGATGCGCACAGCGGGGAGAACGACACCATGGGAAAGGCCTTCGCCGGTGCCAGGCTGCGCCGCCTGCGCGAGGAGCGCGGCCTCAGTCAGGCCGCCCTCGCCCGACTGCTCGACCTCTCGCCCAGCTACGTCAACCAGTTGGAGCACGACGCCCGGCCCCTCACCGTGCCCGTCCTGCTGCGCCTCACCGAGGCCTTCGGCGTCGAGGCCGGCTACTTCGCCCCGCCCGACAGCGCCCGGCTCACCGCCGAACTGCGCGACGCGCTCGGCGAGGAGGTCACGGCCGGCCGGATCACCGGCGGGGACCTCGACGAGCTCGCCGCCCGACTGCCCTCCGTGGCACGGCTGTTGAGCGACCTGGCCCGCGGCCGCCGGGACGCCGCCGAGCAGCTCGCCGTCCTCGCCGGAGACCGCGGCCTCGGAGTCGACACGCACACCCCGCACGAGCAGGTCCGCGAGTTCTTCTACCGCCGCCGGAACTACCTCCACGAACTCGACACGGCCGCCGAGGAGTTGGCGACATCCATCGGCCTGCGGCGCGGCGAGGTCCGGACCGTGCTGGCCGAACGGCTCGCCACCGGGCACCGGGTCCGGATCGCCACCGGAGGCGGCCGACTGCACCAGTACGACGAGCCGACCCGGACCCTCAGGCTGTCCGACCGGCTGCGCCCCGGCCAGCAGGCCTTCCGGATGGCCACGCAACTGGCCTACCTGGAACACGACTCCCTGCTGTCCGAACTCGCCTCCCAGGACAGCCCGGAGAGCTCCACCGCCTTCGCGCTCACCCGCATCGGCCTGGCCAACTACTTCGCCGCCGCCCTCGTCCTGCCCTACACCGCCTTCCACGCCCAGGCGGAGGCGGCCCGCTACGACATCGAGCACCTCGCCGACCACTTCGGCGTCGGCTACGAGACGGTCTGCCACCGGCTCAGCACCCTCCAGCGCCCCGGCCTGCGCGGCGTGCCGTTCTCCTTCGTACGCGTCGACCGGGCCGGGAACGTCTCGAAGCGCCAGTCCGCCACGCCCTTCCACTTCTCCCGCACCGGCGGCACCTGCCCGCTGTGGAACGTCTACGACGCCTTCGCCGCCCCCGGGCGCGTCCACGTCCAGGTCGCCGCCATGCCGGACGGCCGCCGCTACCTCTGGACCGCCCGCGCCGTCACCCGCTCGCCCGGCGGCTGGGGCCGCCCCGGCAAGACCTTCGCCATCGGCCTCGGCTGCGAGATCCGGCACGCCGGCCGACTGGTCTACTCCGCCGGCCTGGACCTCGGCGACGAGGCGGCCGCCACCCCGATCGGCCTCGGCTGCAAGGTCTGCGAACGCCCGGCCTGCCCGCAGCGCTCCGCTCCGGCCATCGGCCGGCCGCTGGCCGTCGACGAGCACACCAGCACCTTCGTCCCGTACGCCGCGCTGCCCGGCCCCCGGGACCGAGGGCGCCCGGACGGCTGGGGCGGCACGCTCAGTCCGTGATGCCGGAGACCGCCAGCGGCAGGTGGCGGGGCCCGCGCAGGATCGGGCTGCGGCGGTACACGGGCGGGTCCTGGAGCAGGCGGGGGTCGTCGAGACGGCGGACGAGCGCGGTGAGGGCGATCTGCCCCTCGACCCTGGCGAGCGGCGCGCCGAAGCAGCTGTGCACGCCGCTGCCGAAGCCGAGGTGCTGGTTGTCCTGCCGGGTCGGGTCGAAGCGGTCCGGGTCGCGGAACCGCCGCGGGTCCCGGTTGCCGGCGGCGAGGACCAGGACCAGCGGCGCGCCCTTGGGGATGGTGACGCCGTCGACCTCGACGTCGGTCAGCGCGGTGCGCTGCGGCAGCAGTTGGACCGGGGGCTCGTAGCGCAGCACCTCCTCCACCATGCCCGGCATCAACTCGGGCCGTTCGCGCATCATTTGGAGGGCCTCGGGATGGCGCAGCAGGGTGAGCACGCTGTTGGTGACCAGGTTGACGGTCGTCTCGTGCCCGGCGATGAGCAGCAGGACGGCGGTGGCCATCAGCTCAGGCCGGGTGAAGCCACCCTCCGGGCCGGGGTCGTTGACGAAGGCGGAGAGCATGTCGTCGGAGGGCCTGCCGCGGCGGCTCTCGGCGAGTTCGCCGAGGTAGAGCCCCATCTCCGTCCGGGCCTGGAGGGCCACCCGCTGCCGCTCGGCCGGGTCGGTACCGGGGGTGGGGTCGAAGCCCTCGATCAGGGTCTCGGACCAGGCGTGGAACCGGGGTTCGTCCTCGCGCGGCACCCCGAGCAGCCGGCAGATCACGGTGACGGGGAGCGGGTAGGCGAAGTCCTCGACGAGGTCGATCCGGTCGCGGCCGCGCAGCCCGTCGATCAACTCCCCGGCGATCGCGGTGATCTCGTCGTGCATGGCGTCGACCCGGCCGGGCGTGTGCGGCGGGCCGAAGGGCCGCATGGCCAGGTTGCGCAGCCGTTCGTGCTCGGGGTCGTCCCGGCCGATGAAGGCGACCGGGACGACCGGCACCTCGTCCGGGTCGGTGCGGTTGCGGCGGTCGGAGCTGATCCGCGGGTCGTGGAGCAGCGCGGCGACCTCGTCGTAGGTGCCGACCAGGTAGCCGCCGTCGTCCTGGCGGGCCACGCCGTGCTCGCGCAGTTCGGCGTAGAGGGGGTAGGGGTCGGCGCGGTTGGCGTAGTCGGTGATCCGGCGGTACAGGGTGCCGGCGGAACCGGTGCCGGTGCTGGTGCCGGGGGTGTCGGTGGTGGCCATGGCGGGCTCCTCGGGGGTGGCGGCGGCGGTCCGCGGCGCGGGCGGTGCTCAGCCGTCCCAGCGCCGAAAGGTCAGCCGCCGGTCGGGCAGGTGACCGGTGAGCGCGACGGTGGGACCGTGCGAGAGCACCTTCGGATCGGGCACGTCGGACGGGACGGGGGTACGGGAGGGCGGAGGCTCCACGCCGACCCAGTCGGGCGGGAACGGGGCGGCGGTCTCGATCAGCCCCTGGTAGTGCTCCAGCCACTTGGCCCGGTTCACGCTCACGGCGGCCGTGATCCGGCCCCGGTACCCGTAGACCGCGACGAACCGCCGCTCCTCCGGCGAGCCCTGGGCGACCACCACGTGGTCGGAGAAGGTCGGCACGCCGACGGACTTGATGTTGAGGCCGAACTGGCTGGACCAGAAGGCGGGCACGCTCAGGTGCGGCAGCCGGCGCGGCCCCGGGTTGACCATGTTGTGGGCCGCCACCGCGGCCTGGGCGACCGCGTTGCCCCAGTGTTCGAGGGAGAGCAGCTGGTACTCGAAGAGCGGGTGCGGGAAGCGGGCGACGTCACCCGCGACGAAGACGTCGTCGGTGACGATCCCGTACATGTCGAAGGCGCGGCAGCCGGCGTCGCAGGCGATGCCGCGCCGACCGGCGGCGAGCCCGGAGTCGGCCAGCCACTCGGTGTTGCGCACGGCCCCCAGGGCGACCACGGCGACGTCCGCCTCGATCCGGCTGCCGTCGGAGAGCTCGGCGCCGGTGAGCCGACCGTCCCGGCCGTGGAGCGCGGTGACGGTCACCCCGCAGCGCAGGTCGACCCCGTGGGCGCGCTGGACCCTGGCCGCGAAGGCGCCGAAGGCCCCG